>CANCFZ010000154.1 GCA_947377425.1 Flavobacteriaceae bacterium | reverse complement strand
CACCTATTAGGATAAATATTGGTCCTGGGCACGAACCAACCAAAGCCCATCCCAATCCGAAGATTAATCCACCAATCCAATAACGAAAAGTACCGCGCTCTTTATCCAAAATTTCTATTGGAAGCCCCTTGATATCATTAAATTTATTTTTCTTAATTATTTGAATACCAATAACACCAGTAGCAATTGCAGTCATAATTATTCCATACATGTGAAACGAATCAAACTGAAACATTTCATAAATTCGATACCACGATACCGCTTCTGATTTGGTTAAAACCACTCCAAAAACAAATCCAACTAATAAATATTTTAATACATTCATATCTTTATCTTTTAAAAAATTAATGGAAAAATTAAGTTTACCATAATTAAACCACCAATAAAAAATCCGATTACGGCTTTTAATGAAGGTAACTGAAAATTACTCAATCCTGTGATAGCGTGACCAGAAGTGCAACCTCCAGCGTATCTCGAACCAAATCCAATAAGAATTCCTCCGATTATGAGAAACAATATCTTTTTAGGAGAATAAAACACATCTGATCCAAAAATAGTGTCTGGAAGTAATTTTCCGTTTGGAGCATCTATTCCAATATTCTGTAATTTCCCAACGGTAACTGAATTAATACCAATATTGGAAACATCACTCAAAAAATGAGTGGCAACATATCCACCAATCATTGCTCCTGCTACAACAATTAAATTCCATCGCTGTGCTTTCCAATCCCAATCAAAAAAAGATACTCGCTTACCTGCACCCAATATTGAACAAATACTTCTGAGATTTGTTGACATTCCGAAAGTTCTTCCAAAATAGATTAATGTTAGCATTACCATTCCTATAATGAAACCTGAAATTGACCAATGCCAAGTATGTGTTATAAATTCCATGTTTTTTTTTACAAAAATAAAGATAGTGGTTTGATATTTGATTATAAATTAACATATTTGAAAAAAAAAGTTTTTTATGATGAAAAAGCACAATTTAATTTTATTCGTTTTATCCATAACACTACTAAATTCATGTGGTAGCGCAAAATCGACACTTAAAAACATTGACAATACTGCTATTAAACCGGTTGTAAGAGAACGACAATTTGTGTTAACAGAATATGCAACGGATACTAAATATGGATATAACAAAGATTACCCCATAAATTTAGGCTTTGAAAACGAAACGAATTCTCCCAAAAACATTACTTATTTTTTTAATGCGCTAACAGGAGAAAATGGTGAAAAGATAAGTTATAAAAAAATTGATAGTTGTTGTCCTTTTCCAAGTAAAAAAAGTGTTATGGGTGCTGGAACATTAGATATATATGAAGTTACATTTGAAGATTCTGATAAAAAGAAGATTTTATACATCAATATTTTCGAAAAAGGTAAAGTCTTATGTCCGAAAGGATTTTTAATAAAAAAAATAAAAATCAATTAACAATTTTTAACATTACAAAACCTTCTTAATAGATTCATTAGAAGGTTTTTTCTTATTATCTTTGCATAACAAAATTTATATCTGATGAATTTAAAAAATATTCCACAAATCAAGCATATTGACAGTGGTAACTTCTTTCTTTTAGCTGGTCCATGTGCTATTGAAAGTGAAGAAATGGCAATGATAATTGCTGAGAAATTAGTATCTATTACAGATAAACTTCAAATTCCTTATGTTTTTAAAGGTTCTTTCAAAAAAGCTAATCGTTCTAGAATTGATAGTTTTTCTGGAATTGGTGATGAAAAAGCATTAAAAATACTTCGTAAAGTTTCTGAAACTTTTCATGTTCCAACAGTAACAGATATTCATACCAATGAAGATGCAATTATGGCTGCAGAATATGTTGATGTGCTTCAAATTCCGGCTTTTCTTGTAAGACAAACTGATTTGGTGGTAGCTGCAGCAAATACTGGTAAAACTGTAAACTTGAAAAAAGGACAATTCATGAGTCCCGAAAGTATGAAACATGCCGTTCAAAAAGTTTTAGATTGTCATAACGAAAACGTAATGGTTACCGATAGAGGAACTATGTTTGGTTATCAAGATATGATAGTTGATTACAGAGGAATTCCAACCATGCAACAATATGCAACTACTGTTTTGGATGTAACTCATTCTTTACAACAACCCAACCAAACTGCTGGAGTAACTGGAGGAAGACCCGATATGATTGAAACTGTAGCTAAAGCCGGAATTGCTGTTGGAGTTGATGGAATATTTATTGAAACTCATTTTGATCCAGCTAATGCAAAAAGTGATGGCGCTAATATGTTACATTTAGATTATTTTGAGGATTTAATGACCAAATTAGTAGCTATCAGAAAAACTATAAATCAATTTTAAAGACATAAATAATGTTATCAAATTATAAATTTCAATTGATTGTTTTGTTAGGGTTATTTATACAAACAATATCTGCACAAGAAATCACTTCAACTCCAGAAAAATATACAGCTCACAATAAAGGGAAATTTTATGTTTTTTGGGGTGGAAATAGAGAAAGTTATACCAATTCAGATATTCATTTTAAAGGCGCTAACTACGATTTTACAGTATATAATGCAATTGCAGATGACAAACCTAAAGGCTGGCAAGTAGATTATATCAATCCGAGTAGAATGACTATTCCACAAACTAATTTTAGAATGGGATATTTCATTAACGACCATTACAATATTTCTGTTGGTTTAGACCACATGAAATACGTTATGAGACAAGATCAGATTGCGAATGTAACTGGTACTGTAAATCTTCCAGGTACTGATATTGGTTCTATGTATAATGGCACTTACAATAACACTCCTGTAAATATGTTTACAAATTATTCTGATGGAGATACTAATCCTACTCCTCCGTTTTTAACTTTTGAACATACTGATGGTTTGAATTATGTCAATACTGAAATTTCGAGAGTTGATGATTTTTCTAAACTTTTTGGAATTACAAATACTGACAAATTTCAAATTAATTTAACTGAAGGTGCTGGAGTTGGTTTCTTATATCCAAAAACTAACGCTAAAGTATTAGGAAAAGACAGACACGACGATTTCCATGTCTCAGGTTATGGTGTTTCAGCCAAAGTAGGTTTGAACTTTACTATCTACAAATACTTTTTTATTCAAACCGAATTAAAAGGTGGTTACATCAACATGAATGATATTAGAACAACTGCTTTAACCAACGATACGGCAAGTCAACATTTCATGTTTTTACAAAGAATTGTTTCTTTTGGTGGTATTTTCAAGATCTAAAAAAAAACAAATAATAGAAAATAGCCTGAAACAATATTTCAGGCTATTTTTTTTGTAATTAATTGTACTTATCAAACAAATACATCAACGACGCCATTGTAGCAGCTCCAAGTTCCAATTCACGTTTATTAACCGCATCAAATTTATCATTTGCCGCATGATGATAATCAAAATAACGTTGCGAATCGGGTTGTAAACCAACTTTAACAATCTTATCCGATTTTAATGGACCAATATCAGTTCCAGAGTGACCTTTGTGGAAAACATGGATTAAATAAGGTTCGAATAAATCTTTCCAACTAGCAATTTTATTAAAATTCAAATCATCCGATTCTATTGAAAAACCTCTTGGTGTAAATCCACCGGAATCACTTTCAAGAGCAAAAATGTGATTCTCTTTATTTTTTGTCGCTTCTTCTCCGTATTTGGTTCCGCCTTTTACACCGTTTTCTTCATTCATGAAAAGAACCGCCCGAATTGTATTTTTTGGTTTGTAATTAATCTTTTTGAACAATTCTAAAACTTCCATACTTTGTACACAACCCGCACCATCATCTTGAGAACCGTCACCTAAATCCCATGAATCCAAATGTCCTCCAACTATCATGATGCGTTCTGGATGTTCTGAGCCAGTTATTTCTCCAATTACATTATAAGACAAAACATCCTCAAATTGTTGGCATGATTGTTTGAAATACAATTTAGTATTAGGATTTTCCTTTAATAATTTACTTAAAGTAACTGCTCCATTAGTTGAAATTGCTGCGGCTGGAATTCTATTTTCTTTAGGAGTATCTCCATAATTAGTCATACCAGTATGAGGTAAATCATCCATTCTTAAATTCATCGAACGCACTATTACACCAACAGCTCCTAATTTACCGGCTTCTCTTGCACCAGACGACCGTTGATCTACACAACTTCCATAAGCATTAAAAGTTTCTATAAATTCTGGATTCATAGGTCGATTGAAAAAAACAATTTTACCTTTTACTTTATCACCCAAAGTTTTTAATTCCTCCAAACTTTGCACTTCAATTACATTAGCTGAAAGTCCAGTTTTTGGAGTTGCAACTGACAAACCTAAAGCGCAAATAGGAAATGAAATTTTCTTCTTTCCTAGTTGTATATGAGCAATTTCTTTTTCACCTCGAACCCATTTCGGAACCATTACTTCTTGAAGATAAACTCTATCTAAACCTAATGTTTCCATTTGTTTTTTAGTGTACAAAACTCCTTGCTCTGCTCCTTTTGAACCCGACAAACGCTGACCAACTTTATTTGATAAATCGTCCAACCATGAATAACAATGACTTTCTGTTAAAGCCGATTTATAAATTTGTTTCAAAGTTTCTTCATCAGTATTTTGAGAAAAAACTAATGTCGATTGTAATAACAGTAAAAAGGCAACTTTCTTCATATAAATAATTTTACTTCAAAAATAAACCAAAAAACATTTGGTTGAACAAATTATATTATTAACTTTGCAATTCAAAGTACTTTAAAATGGAAAACGAAAAATATCTAAATGACATTTCAGAAATTAAAAACATGATGTCTAAATCATCACAGTTTATTTCATTGAGTGGATTTTCAGGAATTATAGCTGGAGTTTATGCATTAATTGGAGCTATTACAGCCAACTATATAATTACTCATGATGGATCTATGAACATCACTTTGGAAAGTTTAACTTTTAAATATTGTATAACCATTGCTTTTATAGTCTTAGTACTTTCAGTTGGGACTGCTTATTTATTAACCCTAAAAAAAGCAAAAAAACAAGGAGAAAAAATTTGGAATCCAACAACAAGAAAATTAATTGTCAATTTTTGTATTCCATTGTTTACTGGTGGTATCTTTGCAATAGAATTGCTACGCCATAGTTATTTTGGGATAATTGCTCCAATTATATTAGTTTTTTATGGAATGGCTTGTGTAAATGCAAGTAAATACACTTTACGAGATGTTAGATATTTAGGATTAACAATAATTATTATTGGAATAATTGCATTAGAATTCCCAGGCTATGGCTTACATTTTTGGGCACTCGGATTTGGTATTTGCCATATAATCTATGGAAGTGTGATGTATTATAAATATGATAGAAATTAAAATAACTTTGCTACTTAGTGCCTTTGTGGCAAAATAAAAACCATGAAAACCATCATAAAAAATATTAATAAAGCCTTTGATCACCGAATCCGTTTGGGGATTATGTCGGTATTGATGGTAAACGAAAGTGCCGATTTCAATATGCTGAAAGAACTTCTTGGAGTTACTGATGGAAACCTTGCTTCTCATACCAAAGCTTTG
>CANCFZ010000153.1 GCA_947377425.1 Flavobacteriaceae bacterium | reverse complement strand
GCCTGTCATGGAATCTGCTCCAAAAGTATTCATGGAATCAATCAAAAACCCTCGTGAACCTGCCGAACTAAAAGGTCTAAGCATTGCTACTGGAAGAGCATCGGTAATTTCTTTGCTAACTCCCATATTAGAAAAACCAAAAGCAATCCAGTTACTAACAATTTCAAACAAACCGCTGTTTCTAAATAAAGAAATCGCTACTAACATTCCCAAAACATAAGGAAAAATGGTAACTCCTGTTTTAACTCCGTTGTTTGCTCCTGATACAAAAGCTTCAAAAACAGTAGTTTTAGCTTCTGTAAATTTCTTCTCTTTGATGAATGAAAATAGTAAAGTAAACGCAATAATTCCAACCAATATCAATCCAGAAAGATTGGATGTAAAATAGTTTTTTCCAATTAAATCTAGGTGATTAACATACATTAATAAACCAACAATTGCAGCAATTAATGTCATTAAAACAACAACCAAAGAAGCACTTTTGAAATTAATTTTTTGTTTAATTCCGACAATAAGAAAAGCAGCAATTGATCCAATAAAAGAGGTAATAATACACGGTAACATTACATCGGCAGGATTGCTTGCATTAGCGGCTGCACGATAGCCAATAATAGAAGTTGCTATTAAAGTAAGTCCGGAAGCGTGCAAACACAGAAACATAATTTGTGCATCGCTTGCTCTTTCTTTTTCGGGATTTAATTCTTGTAAACTTTCCATAGCTTTTAAACCAAATGGTGTTGCGGCAGAATCCAATCCTAAGAAATTAGCAGCAAAATTTAAGGTCATGTAAGAAATGGAAGGATGGTTTTTTGGAACACTTGGGAATACTTTTACAAATACTGGACTCAACAATTTAGCCAATTTTGCTGATGCTCCAGAAATTATTAAAAGCTCCATCAAGCCACAGAAAAAAGCTAAATAAGCAATTAATGGGAGTATTAAATCTACCAGCGTGTTTTTGCAAGTTGGTAGCAATCCATCCGATTTTTGTTTGCCGCTATAAATTTTTACAGTTTTATTTGACAACACATAAGTTGAATCGATGTTCAATGTGTCCCGATTAATGACCATTGTTTTGTCTGGAGCTTTTTCGATACTGTCTTTAATAAAAGTAGGTAGGTCTCGAAGGTATTTTTCCGAAACTAAAATTGGATCGTCTTTTTTTCCATTTAAAACGAAGTCAATGGTGTAGCTGTTTCCAGCAAACAAACTTACTACCACAAAAGCAATTGACGAAATGAAAATAGCCAACCAAAATCTACTTAATACCATGTTTTTGTTTTTATAATTCTTATTCAAAACTAAACTTCAAAATTCAACTTCAATTTCAAAAACTTGACTTTTGAATTACTTATTATTTTTTGTTAATTATCATTTTAGATGCAATCGCTATTAATTCTTCAACTTCAATTAGAAGAAGAGTTCTAAGATCTTGGCTACCTTCATTTATATAATTTAATATTTTTAAGGAATTCCTAGATTCTTTTAGTTCTTTAACAACCAGTGTTAGCTTGAATATCAAATCTTTATCACTTATTGTTCCTTGAGATTCGCCAAAGTTTAATGAGGAACTTCCTGATGAACGGATAAGTTGATTTTTATAATATTCGTTTTCGTAGCTTTTATCCAATTTTCGTGTAAAGAAGATACATTCTCCGGCAAAACGAATTAATCTGTCATCAAAATTAAAAATTTTCTCACTAAAAGGATTTGATTCAAGCATAATAGATTGATTTTTGAAGTTGACATTTGAAATTGATTTTTTTACACATGAATAATCTCTTCATCAATCAATAAATCTTCTTTTCTAAAACGAAGGAAAACCTGAGCCACAGCGATGACATCTTTTTCGCAATAAGTCACAATTCTATCAATATCTTTTTCTACATAGAAAACGTGTCCGACTTGACTTCCGTCGATATCGCCTTTTGGAGATGGAATTCCGAGTATTTTTGTTAGTAATTTCAACGATGTGAAATGTTTGTAATCACCAAATTTCCACAATTCTAAAGTGTCTAAATGAGCAATCTCCCAAGGTTTTTTTCCGAATAAGTTGAGTTTATTTGGAATGTCAACTTGATTTATAATCATTCTTCTAGCAATAAATGGCAAATCAAATTCTTTGGCATTATGACCACAAAGAATGTTTTGAGAACCATCAAAATGATTGCTAAGTAAATTATTAAAATCTAGTAAGATTTTCTTTTCTTCTCCGAAAAACGAAGTTACTCTAAAGTTTCGAATGTCGCCTTTTGTTGTAAAATATCCCACAGAAATACAAACAATTTTTCCGAATTCGGCCCAAATTCCTGCTCTATCATAAAACTCTTCTGGAGTGTATTCTTCCTTGCGTTGGTATTGGGTTTTGAGCGCCCAAAGTTGTTTCATTTCATCGTCAAGCGAATTGAAATTTTCTTCTAATGGAACAGTTTCTATGTCAAGAAATAAGATATTGTCTAAGCGAATTTTTTCTATCATAATCTTTTAATTAGATAATTTGTCAATGTGAAAATGAGATAATTAAAACGAATGTAGAAAAATTTGTGGAAATTCGTGTAATTCTAGGCAAACTTTTAGAATAAACTTTGCTGATTTGTGGGATTTTCATGTTCTAAAAGCCATTTTTTTCGCCATAAACCTCCTGCATAACCAGTTAAAGAACCATCTGTTCCAACAACTCGATGGCATGGAACTACAATCCAAAGTGGGTTTTTACCATTAGCAGAAGCGGCTGCACGAATCACTTTTGCATCACCTAATTTTTTAGCTAAATCAAGATAAGAAATGGTTTTGCCAAATGGGATTTTGAGTAATTCCTGCCACACTTTTTGTTGAAAATCGGTTCCTTTTGGGTTTAATTTGAAGCTGAAATAGTTTCGTTTTCCAGAAAAATAATCTTGTAATTGACTTACTGCTTCTTGTAATTCATTAGGGATTGTAATGGATAGTTCTCCTTCTGATAAAATTGAAATTATGGATATTCCTTCTTCATCACCAACTATTTTGGCAATTCCTAAAGGAGTTTTTATAAAGGTAACTTGAGACATTTACAACTTATTTGAAACGTAAATATATGAAAAATTACAAAGCCAAAAAGAAATAGCTTTTGACTTTGTGATTCTAACAAAACATGAAGTTTTTTATTTGGCTTGGCTTAAAACATATTGTTCTAATGATTGTCTTTCTTCGTCAGTGAATGTTTTTGTCAATGCAAAATTAGTTTTCATCACTTCAAACTGAGTTGGGTCAACTAATGGTTTTTCATCTCCTTTTAAGAATGTAGCAATACTCACATTTTTCTCTTTATAGATTTTTGCGATGTCTTGCAAACTTGGACCAACTAATTTAACATCTGGTTTATGGCAAGTTATACAAATCCCTTTTCCTTCAAAGATTTCTTTTCCTTTTTCGGCTAATGGGAACGCAGAATTATCTGGTTTTGTGGTTTCTGTGGTTTCTTTTTTACCAAAATCTTGGTCGTCTTTTTTACCTCCGCAACTGATTGTGAAAACGAATATGGTTACAAATAAAAGAGTCTTTATAATTGTTTTCATTGTTTATATATTGAAAATGTAATCAAAATTAGTGCTATTTTATAGGGTTAATTATGATTTTTATCATTAAATTATTTTCTTAATAAGATAGCTGCTTCTTTAGCAAAATAAGTTGAAATTAAACTTGCTCCTGCTCGTTTGATACACATTAATTGTTCCATCATGATTTTGTCGTGATCCAGCCAACCTCTTTCGGAAGCCGCTTTAATCATAGCATATTCGCCCGAAACGTGGAAAACTGTCACTGGAACATTCACTGCATTTTTGACTTCGCGAACGATATCTAAATACGCTATTCCGGGTTTTACCATCACCATATCGGCACCTTCTTCAACATCCATTAATGCTTCTTTGATCGCTTCTATGCGGTTGGCATAATCCATTTGATAGGTTTTTTTATCTTTTGGTATTTCGATATTATCCACTGGTGCAGAATCTAAGGCATCACGAAACGGTCCATAAAATGCCGATGCATATTTAGCTGAATAACTCATAATGCCTACATTTTGGAAACCTGCAGCATCTAAACCTTGGCGTAAACGCAAAACACGTCCGTCCATCATGTCGCTTGGAGCAACAAAATCGGCTCCAGCTTGTGCGTGAGAAACTGCCATTTTTACTAAAGCTTCGTTGGTTTCATCGTTAGCGATATCACCGTTTTCAATGATTCCGTCGTGACCAAAAATAGAATATGGATCTAAAGCTACATCTGGCATAACAATCATTTCTGGACAAGCCGATTTAATAGCTTTAATAGCTCTTTGCATTAATCCGTTTGGATTCCAAGCTTCTTTTCCTGTGTTGTCTTTTAGACTTTCATCCACTTTTACGTAAATGTTTACAGCACGAATTCCTAATGCAAAAAGTTCTTTAACTTCTTCAACGGTTAAATCGATAGAACGACGAAAAATTCCTGGCATTGATGGAATTTCAACTTTTACATTCTCGCCTTCTGCAATGAACATTGGAAACATAAAATCGCTTGGACTTAATGTGGTTTCGCGAACTAAACTTCTTATGGATTCGTTTACGCGTAATCTTCTGCCTCTTTGTAATGGGAACATAGTATTTTTGATTTTAGATATTAGATATTAGATATTTTGCAATCTAAATCCAATCAATTGGTGATTCTAACACTTTAATTAATTTTTCTTCTTCGCTTCCAGAAACTGGATGATGGTCATAATGCCATTGCACATGTGGTGGTAATGACATTAAAATGGATTCAATTCTTCCGTTGGTTTTTAGTCCGAAAAGTGTGCCTTTGTCGTGCACTAAATTGAATTCTACATAACGACCACGACGGATTTCTTGCCAAGTTCTTTGTTCTGGTGTGTATGCTAAATTTTTTCTTTTCTCTACAATTGGAACATAAGCTTCAAGGAAACTGTTTCCAACTTCGGTTACAAAATTGTACCAATCTTCCATTTTCATTTCATCCGTTTCTTTGCAATAATCGAAGAATAATCCGCCAAGACCACGAGCTTCGTTTCTATGAGCGTTCCAAAAATAGTTATCGCATTGTTTTTTATATTTTGGATAAAACTCTGGATTATGCTTATCACAAGCGGTTTTACACGTTTGATGAAAGTGTTTTCCGTCTTCTTCAAATAAATAATAAGGTGTTAAATCTTGTCCGCCACCGAACCACGAATTGATTACATTTCCGTTATCATCGTACATTTCGAAATAGCGCCAATTGGCATGAACCGTTGGAACCATTGGACTTTTAGGATGAATTACCAAACTCAATCCGCAAGCGAAGAAATCGGCTTCACCTACGTTGAACATTTTTTGCATAGCTTCGGGTAATTTTCCGTGAACTGCTGAAATATTTACGCCGCCTTTTTCGATTACGTTTCCGTTTTCTATAACTCGCGTTCTTCCGCCACCACCTTCTGGTCGTTCCCAAATGTCTTCACGAAATTTGGCAAGACCATCCACTTCTTCTAGTTTGTAAGTTATTTGATTTTGAAGTTGAAGTATGTATTGGTAAAATTTATCTTTCATAATCT
>CANCFZ010000152.1 GCA_947377425.1 Flavobacteriaceae bacterium | reverse complement strand
TCGATGTTGGTAATTCCGAGACAATACGCCACAACAGAACCAGCTGCAGAACCACGACCTGGACCAACTGAAACACCCATTTTTCTTGCTTCGGCAATGAAATCTTGTACAATTAAGAAATAACCTGGATAACCAGAATTCTCAATTGTTAGTAATTCAAAATCAATACGTTCTTGAATTTCAGGAGTGATTTCGGCATATCTGCGTTTTGCTCCTTCGTAAGTTAAATGGTGAAGAAATTTATTTTCACCACGTTTTCCTCCGTCAGCTTTGTCTTCTTCAATTAAAAATTCTGTTGGAATTTCAAAAATTGGAAGTAAAACCTCACGAGCTAAATTGAAAATTTCTATTTTATCTACAATTTCTGTAATGTTCGAAATGGCTTCGGGCAAATCGGCAAAAAGTTTTTTCATGTCCTCACTCGACTTGAAATAATACTCTTGATTGGGTAATCCAAAACGATAGCCGCGACCACGACCAATTGGTGTAGACTGCTTTTCGCCATCACGAACACAAAGCAAAATATCGTGAGCGTTGGCATCTTGTTTATTGATGTAAAACGAATTGTTTGTCGCAACCGTTTTTACATTATGTTTTCGAGCCAAATCAATTAAAGAGGAGTTAACTCGATTTTCATCTTCTTGATTGTGACGCATTAATTCGATGTACAAATCTTCTCCGAATTGTTCTTTCCACCAAATTAGTGCTTCTTCGGCTTGATTTTCGCCAAGATTTAATACCTTATTTGGAATTTCACCGTACAAACTTCCTGACAAAACAATGATATCTTCTTTGTATTTCTTGATGATTTCACGGTCGATTCTTGGTACATAATAAAATCCGTCAGTATAAGCAATGGATGACATTTTGGCTAAATTATGATAGCCATTTTTATTTTTTGCCAGTAAGACAATTTGATATCCGTTGTCTTTTCTTGATTTATCTTTATGGTTGTCACACACGAAAAACTCACAGCCTACAATTGGTTTAATTATAGTTTCTGTTGGAACTTCGCCTGCTTCAATAGCTGTTTTATTTTTGGCTTCTGCCGATTTATTGTGGTATAAAATATCCCGAACAAAGTGAAAAACGCCCATCATGTTTCCGATATCGGTCATGGCAACGGCTGGCATTTTATTTTTTACAGCTGCTGCAACTAAATCTTTTACAGATACTGTAGATTGCAATACCGAAAACTGCGTATGATTGTGAAGATGCACAAAATCAGTATCAATAAGGATTTGCTTATTGGTAGAAAGTGTTTCTTTAGAAATTGGCACGTTTCCATTATCGCCAAATTGCTGACGAATTTTATCGGAAGCTTCTTTAAGATTTATGTGTTGTAATCCAATTAACTGAATTGACCTTGGATTTTTAAGCTGAAAATCTTCGAAATATTCTTGCTCAACTTCTAGTTCTGTTTTTGTAAAAATTTCGGTACGAATTAATTCAAAAAAACAACGTGTTGTAGCTTCAACGTCGGCTGTTGCATTATGTGCCTCTGCAAATGGTTGGTTGAAAAGGTATTGATGAAGTTCGGTTAATGTTGGCAGTTTAAATTTTCCACCGCGTCCGCCTGGAAGTTTTAAAAGTGAAGCTGTAACTTCGGTACAAGTATCTAAAACTGGCATTTGCGTCATTGGAGAATCTATTCCTAAACGGAAGAATTCGCAACCCATGATGTTTACGTCGAAACCTACGTTTTGCCCAACTATATATTTGGTTTTAGACAAAGCAACATTGAATTTCTCCAACATTTCTTTGAGTTGAATTCCTTGTTGTTGTGCTAATTCGGTAGAAATTCCGTGAATTCTTTCGGCATCGTACGGAATATTATAACCTTCGGGATTGATAAGGTAGTCTTGATGTTCGATAAGATTTCCCATTTTGTCGTGGAGTTGCCATGCGATTTGGACACATCTTGGCCAGTTGTCTGTATCAGAGATTGGTGCGGCCCATTTTTTGGGTAATCCTGTGGTTTCGGTATCGAATATTAAATACATGGAGATTGAAGATTTTTGATTGAAGATTTTTGATTTCTGAAGTTTTCACTAATAGAAAAAATCCAATCCTTATTCTATCATCAAAAGTACATTTTAAGGAACAAATTGTCAATTTTAGTTATTAACAAAAGAAAAAAGAATGACTAATTAGCCCTGATGCAAGGGAAAAACCTCGCTTTTTGTGCGAGTTTTGGAAAGGTAGCAGGAAAATGGATTGCTGATAAAGCCCGAGCCATTCGCTGCTAAAAAAATGAAAAATATTAAAACAAAAAAACTGAAACAAGTTTAGAGTAAAAAAAAACCACTCGATTTCTCGAATGGTTTTTAGTATATAATTTAGTTTGAAACTAGTATCTTCCTCTGTTTCCACCACCATTACTATCTCTATTTCCGCCACCGCCGTAACCACCGCTACCGCCACCACGAGAATTTCCACCACCACCGTAACCACCACCACTTGGACGGTTGTTAGAAAAAGATTTTCTTTCTCCTTCTGGTTTTGGTTCTGATTTGTTAACTACAATTGTACGACCATCAACAGTTGCTCCGTTCAATTCAGCTATTGCTTTTTCAGCTTCTTCGTCGCTATCCATTTCAACAAAACCGAAACCTTTACTTCTTCCAGTAAATTTATCAGTAATAATTTTAACAGAACTTACAGCTCCATACACTTCAAAAGACTCTCTTAAATCTGCTTCCTCAATACTCCAAGGAAGACTTCCAACAAAAATATTCATAATCTTATTTTAAAATTCATGTCAAAGATACTCTATTTTAAATGTAATCTACTATAAATTAGACATTAATTATAATTTTAACAAAAAAAGCATTCATTTAACTGAATGCTTTTTACTTATTATTTAAAGTCTCTTTTATTATGGCGCTGGTATAACTGGCACTTTATAAAAAGTTCCATATTGAAAATTTACCATATCACCACCGAGTGGATTACCATTTGCATTGATTGCATTAAATTTAAAATTACCTGAAATTGTATCTCCTAAGTATTCTGTAACGTTTACTTCTCCATTGCTACCTTCAACATTTAAGACTGATATTTTAGCATTATTTGCACCTCCGGTAATGGTTATCAAATCTCCGGCTTTATAACCAGTTCCTGGTGACGCTACTTTAACAGAAGTAACAGCTCCAGAAGTGTTTGCAATAACAGAAATCGTTAATCCCGAACCCGAACCACCTGTTGTAGGGTGAGAATTATTACATATATAATTACCACTAATCAATGTGCAGTCAGACACATAGCCAGATCCGCCTGCCGTCATTGAAGTGTTCATTTTGGCAACTGGTCCATATATTATATTAGTTTCGTAGGCCAGAGAAACATTATTAAATGAAGATATGTAGCTAGCTTTAATATTTTGATTTGTTGTTCCAAAATAATAGGTTCCCAAAGTAGAATTTGAAATATCTAAATCAACTTCTTCATCTTGAGACAATGCTACTAAAGTGATGGCTCCTGAAGTTGCTCTATATGCTTTTACATCAACTCCTCTAAACAAAACACCATCTCTATATGCCTGAAAACCGGGATTGTTAAATTTAACATCTGTTGTGCAAGCAGAAAACACAATCGAAATTACGACTAGGGAAAATATTTTTTTCATTTTAAAATTATCATTTACAAATACAAAAATAGTTTATTTAGTGAATTGACACACTTTTTTTAACTAAAAATCGATTAAAAACTATTTTTTTGCTTGGCATTAGTTTGAATGGAAAAGTTTCATATCTTTGCACCCTTAATTAATCGAGGTCGAGAACCTCACAATTTAATCAAAAGATTATGTCAGTAAAAATTAGATTACAAAGACACGGTAAAAAACAAAGACCTTTTTACTGGATCGTAGCGGCAGATGCTCGCGCAAAAAGAGATGGTAAATTTCTTGAAAAATTAGGAACTTACAATCCAAACACCAATCCTGCAACTATTGACTTAAACCTTGACCAAACAGTTCAATGGTTACACAATGGAGCTCAACCAACAGATACTGCAAGAGCAATTCTTTCTTACAAAGGTGCTTTATTGAAACATCACCTTGATGGTGGAGTTCGTAAAGGTGCTTTAACTCAAGAAGCTGCTGATGCAAAATTAACTGCTTGGATTGATGAAAAAGCTGGAAAAGTTGACGCTAAAAAAGACGGATTATCAAAAGTTCAACAAGATGCAAAAGCGAAAGCTTTAAAAGCAGAAAAAGTAGCTAATGAAAAACGTGTTAACGCTGCTGCTGAAGCAATAAAAGCTGCTGAAGCTCCAGAAGTTGCTGAAGAAGAAGTTGCTGAAGTTACCGAAGAGGTTGTTGCTGAAGTTGCTGTTGAGGAAACTCTTGCAGTTGAAGAAGCACCAGCTGCCGAAGAAGCACCAGCTGCTGAAGAAGCTAGCGAAGAAACAGAAGCTTAATAAACTGCGATAATGCGTAAAGAAGATTGTTTCTACTTAGGCAAAATCGCTAAAAAATTTAGTTTCAAAGGAGAAGTTCTTATCTATTTAGATACTGACGAACCCGAGTTATATGAAGATATGGAATCAGTTTTTGTTGAATTCAACAAAAATCTGGTTCCATTTTTTATTGAAAATAGCAATCTTCATAAAAGTGATTTTCTTCGTGTGAAATTCGAAGATGTCGATGATGAAGCAGAAGCTGATTCTATTATGGGTTGCGAAATTTATCTTCCTTTAAATATGTTGCCAAAACTTGAAGGCAACAAATTTTATTTTCATGAAGTTATAGGATTTGAAATTGAAGACCTACGTTTAGGCATTTTTGGAAAAATTGTTTCTATAAACGATACCTCTGCTCAGCCACTTTTTGAGGTTATCAATGGCAATGTGGAAATTCTTGTTCCAATGATTGATCAGTTTTTGGTTAAAATCGATAGAGAGAATAAGAAAGTGATTATGGATTTACCTGAAGGATTAGTGGAAATGTATCTGTAAGATAGTGGATTTGGTTATTTGTTTCTTTGGTTATTTGAAAACCTTTCCTCAATAAATTTTATGGCAACTTTCAACTTCAAACAATTTAGCGTTCAACAAGACAAATGTGCTATGAAAATTGGTACCGATGGCGTTTTACTTGGCGCTTGGTGTCCGGTTAACAACAATCCGTATTCTATTTTGGATATTGGTGCTGGGACTGGAATTTTATCATTGATGTTGGCGCAAAGAAGTAACGCCGAACAAATCGATTCGTTAGAAATTGATGAAGACGCTTACGAACAATGTGTAGCAAATTTTGAAAACTCACCTTGGTCGGATAGATTATTTTGTTTTCATGCTGGTTTGGATGAGTTTATTGAAGAACCCGAAGATGAGTACGATATAATTATTTCAAATCCACCATTTTATTCAGAAGATTATAAAAGTGATAACTCTCAAAGAGATTTGGCGAGATTTCAGGATGCGCTACCATTTGAAGATTTGGTTGAAGCCGCTGATTTATTATTGTCAGAAAATGGAATTTTTGCGGTGATTATTCCTTTTAAAGAAGAAGAACGATTTATAGATTTATGCGCCGAAGTAGAATTATTTCCTGTAAAAGTTACTCGTGTAAAAGGTTCGCATACAAC
>CANCFZ010000151.1 GCA_947377425.1 Flavobacteriaceae bacterium | reverse complement strand
AAGAACCCGAAGAAGAACTTTTTGAACATTATAGATTTGATGTGCCCAAAGGTCAAGCCTTTTTAAGAATTGATAAATATTTGATGTTGATGGTTCCCAATTCAACACGAAATAAAATTCAGAATGCAGCAGAAAGTGGCGATATTTATGTAAATGATATTCCAGTAAAATCGAATTATAAAGTTAAACCTTTGGATGTAATTCGCATTTTATTAGCACATCCACCGTTTGAAAATAGGGTAGATCCCGAAGATATTCCACTAGATATTGTTTATGAAGATGAGGCGTTGTTGGTCATTAATAAACCTTCCAATTTTGTAGTGCATCCGGGACACGGAAATTACACAGGTACTTTGGTAAACGCTTTGGCTTTTCACTTTGAAAACTTGCCTATGAATAGTTCGGAGCGACCAGGATTGGTGCATCGAATTGATAAAGATACCACAGGACTTTTGGTTGTTGCCAAAACCGAAGCTGCCATGACGCATTTGGCAAAACAATTTGAAGACAAAACATCCGAAAGAGAATATGTTGCTTTAGTATGGGGAAATGTTAAAGAAGAATCAGGAACCATTACAGGAAACATTGCACGTCACGTAAAAGATAGAATGCAAATGTCGGTTTTTGCCGATCCAGAAATTGGTAAACATGCCGTTACGCATTACAAAGTATTGGAACGTTTTGGATATGTAACTTTAATTTCTTGCAAATTAGAAACTGGACGAACCCACCAAATTAGAGTGCATCTAAAACATATTGGGCATACGCTATTCAACGACGAGCGTTATGGCGGTAATTTGATATTGAAAGGAACTACGTTTACCAAATACAAACAGTTTATAGACAATTGTTTTAAAACCTTACCACGCCAAGCATTGCATGCTAAAACATTAGGATTTATTCATCCCAATACAGGTGAAATGATTCGATTTGATACTGAAATTCCAAAAGATATGGCAGATTGCATTGAGAAATGGAGAAACTATTCCAAATCGAATGCTTCTGAGGAAGAGGAATAAAAAAAGAGCTTTGGAAATTTTCTAAAGCTCTTTTTTCTTTAATCGTTCGTTAATGTTTATATTCCCATCATCGGGTTTGCTGTTAAATTAACACGCGAAAGGATTCAAACAGTAGCTGAGTATTATTTAAAATAACACATTCAGCAACATAACCTCTTTTAATTCCCACTCATTATTTTCTTTCTGAATATAAATCAAAAAACACTTTGCCTTATGGCTGCTAACTTGTATACAAGTTTATAAAAACATACATAAGCTTTCTATATTTACTTTGGTGCATTTACCAAATACTCATAAATCAATTTCTTTTGTTCATCAGTGATTTTTGATCTGATTTGCATTTCATCCAAATTTTTTTGCCATTTAGAATTGTCATATTTTTGAGGTAAGAATAATTGATGACATGACGCACAATTGTCTACATATAATCTTCTTCCTTTTTGCAGATTTTCTATTGCAATTTCGCCAGCATTTGAAACTGGAATATACAATTGAGAACTACAAGATTGTAAGACGACGGCAAATACTATAATTGCTGTTTTTTTCATTTTATTTAAACCAATAAGAGAATAAAACTCTAAAATTATTTTTAGTAAACTCATCAACATTCAAACCTTTTAATTCATCAAGATTTTTCAAACCAGCAATTTGTGGATTATATGAAAAGTTAATCCAAAAATTATCTACATGATATTCAATACAAGGCCCTGCAAAAAGTGCTGATTGAATTGTTTTATTTTCATTTGCATAAATATTTCTATATAAAAGTTCAGCGCCTAAATTCCATTTATTTGATAATGTATAAGAGGCTCCATAATTCACATCATACTTGATTGCTTGGTTGGTTTTTACTTTTCCACTTACTGTTGTGGTTTCTGATTCGTGTTCAACAACTAAATTCAAAGCATGAAGTGTATTTCCAATTTTCTTATCAAATATTGCTTTTAATTCAAGTTCAAGTTCATCGGTTGCAACGGTAATTTCTGCATAACCAGCAAATCCTATTTTATTTGCAACTGGATCAGAAAACTTATATTTCCATTCATTAGAAACTGAAATTTCTGTTGGATCCATAACTATTTCGCTTGTAATGTCATCATAAAATGCTTTCTGTTTTGAATTCAAATAAAATGACATTTGAAGATTTGAGCCCAAACCTACTTCATATTCAACCCTAGTTTCTATTTCTCTGAAATACTCTTTTTTCCCTGTATTAACAGAGTTCCAAACTTCAATTTCTTTTACACCTTTGTTTAATACATTACTTTGGTAGGTGTAATTGAAAACTCGATCTTGAGCGAATAAACTCATAGATGCCAAAAATAAAATGCTTGTGTAAAAAATAATATTTTTCATTGTAAAAATGTTTAACTTTAAATTTATTTAGATTTATTAAAAATAGTGATGCAAATATAAATAGGAGTTTTTAATTAACAAAGTTTATTTAGATTAAATATAAATAATATTTTTTAAAGATTTGGTTCTCTGAAAATTAGATATAAAAAAACTTGTCAATTTCTTGACAAGTCATTTTTGTATTTACTTTTCAGAATGTTATCCCAACAAAAACAATACAATTAAAGGAAAGATAATTCCAGCTAAAGCCAGTTTCCAACCGCGATTTTTGAAAGAAAATTTCCCTGCGGGTATCATAATTGCACCAGTTAAAGCAATAGTTATTAGTGATAATCCAAAAATATCACCATAATAAATCCACCAATTAGATGAATTTTTATGCAATTTCATCATTTGACTTATTATTGGTGTTTTTATAAATGTTGTAATTTCACCTTTGCCAGTTTTCATGTCAATATCAATATCATTTTTTTCAAATGAAATGCGTAATTCATCATCATCTACTCGTTGACGTCGAAAGTTATCATTAAGTTCTAGTTTTTTTCCTAAATTTTCAGCCCACTCATCAGTAATGCTGTCTTCTGAGGGAACTTTTATAACTACTAATTTACTTTCTGTAGTATACTTTTCAGCATGCCAACTGTCTCTGTGGTTCATCAAAATACCTGAAGTGGCAAATGAAATAATCAATCCAATATAGAAATATCCTAAATCGCGGTGTAGTCCTCTAATTTTTAATTGTTTCATAATATTTTATTTAATTTTAGTCATTGGATAACTCTCAGAGTTTGATTTTCCATTTTGTTTTCCAGAAACTGTAGCAACTATACTTCCGTTTTTTTCTAATTTATATTGAATTTTTTGTGGGTAATCGTGTTTAGGATTTTCAAAAACCAATAAACTATCTTGGTCTTTAGTCATTTGAAATGGAACTGAAGCATCATTGTTTTCTCCTTTTATAGTTGCAGAATATATTAAATGTTCACCATCTTGAATCAATTCAATTTGTTCGTTGTGCAATGTGTCTTTTTTATTTTGAATATAGTAAGATTGTCCAACAAAAGTGCTATCGTCTTTGCTAATCCAGATTTCTTTCAATATTCCTAAACTATCTGATTTTTCCCATTCGCCAAGCAACCATTTGGCTTTTTGTAATTCATCATAACTTTTTATCAAATTGCCTTTTGCATCATATTTATTACAAGAAGAAGATAAAATTGACACTATAATTACTATAGTTAACACGATTTTTTTCATAACAAAATTTTAATTCTACAATACTATGAAAAATCTGCCAACTGAACACTGCCAACTGAACACTTTTTTTATTACTTTTGCACTCCAAATAAAGAATACAAGATGTTAGAAAGACTTCAATATGTAAAACAACGTTTCGACGAAATATCAGATTTGATTATTCAACCGGATATTATTGCTGACCAAAAGCGTTATGTTCAACTAAATCAAGAATATAAAGGGTTGAAAAACCTTATGGAAAAACGTGAAGAGCTTATAAATATTACAGGAAATATAGTAGAAGCTAATGAAATTCTTTCTGATGGTTCGGATGCTGAAATGGTTGAAATGGCTAAAATGCAATTGGACGAAGCTAAAGATCGTTTACCTGAATTAGAAGACGAAATCAAATTTTTGTTGATTCCTAAAGATGCAGAAGATGCTAAGAACGTAATGGTTGAAATCCGAGCAGGAACAGGTGGTGATGAAGCTTCTATTTTCGCTGGTGATTTATATAGAATGTACACTAAATATTGTGAAACTCGTGGTTGGAGAACTTCAACAGTTGATATGAATGAAGGTACTTCTGGTGGATTCAAAGAGGTGATTTTTGAAGTTACTGGAGAAGATGTTTACGGAACTTTAAAATTTGAAGCTGGTGTTCATCGTGTACAACGTGTTCCACAAACAGAAACTCAAGGACGCGTGCATACATCAGCTGCAACAGTTATGGTTTTGCCAGAAGCTGAAGAATTTGATGTACAAATAGATATGAATGATGTTCGTGTTGACTTTTTCTGTTCGTCAGGTCCTGGTGGACAATCGGTGAATACTACAAAATCGGCGGTTCGTTTAACGCACATTCCAACAGGATTAGTGGCGCAATGTCAAGATCAAAAATCGCAACATAAAAATAAAGATAAGGCATTTACTGTTTTGCGTTCTCGTTTATACGAACAAGAATTAGCCAAAAAACAAGCGGAAGACGCTGTAAAACGTACTTCTCAAGTAAGTTCAGGTGACCGTTCGGCAAAAATTAGAACTTACAATTATTCACAAGGTCGTGTAACCGATCATAGAATTGGTTTAGACGTTTTTGATATGGATGGTGTAATGAACGGAAAAATTCAAAAATTTGTTGACGAACTTCAATTGGTCAACAACATGGAAAAATTAAAAGAAAGTGAAGTTTTCTAAAAGAAAATAGAGAATAGAATAAAGATAAAAGATGCCAAACTATAATTTTGTTTGGCATCTTTTTTTGTGTCTTTTGCCTTCTTTACGTCTTTTGTGGTTAAAAAACTTTAAACTAACTTTGCATCCAAACAACTACAATGACAACCGAACAACTAATTCAACAAATACATCTAAAAAAATCCTTTCTGTGCATTGGTTTAGATGCCGATTTAACTAAGATCCCACCACATTTACAAGAACTAGAAGATCCAATTTTTGAATTCAATAAAGCCATAATTGATGCAACTCACGATTTGTGTGTTTCCTATAAACCAAACACGGCTTTCTATGAAGCTTATGGAATAAAAGGTTGGCAATCATTACAGAAAACAATAAATTATATCAACGAAAACCATCTAGAAATTTTTACAATTGCAGATGCAAAACGCGGTGATATAGGAAACACTTCATCCATGTATGCCAAAGCTTTTTTTGAAGATTTGAACTTCGATTCAGTTACGGTTGCACCTTATATGGGAAAAGATTCGGTTGAACCATTTTTAGCTTTTGAAAACAAACACACTATAATGTTAGCATTGACTTCCAATGAAGGAGCCTTTGATTTTCAAACCAAGAATGTTGAAGGAAAAGAACTTTATAAAGTTGTGATAGAAACTTCGAAATCATGGAAAAATTCCGAAAATTTAATGTATGTAGTAGGAGCAACTAAAGCAGAATATTTCACTGAAATGAGAAAGATAATTCCAACTAGTTTTTTGTTAGTTCCAGGAGTTGGCGCACAAGGCG
>CANCFZ010000150.1 GCA_947377425.1 Flavobacteriaceae bacterium | reverse complement strand
AATGGAAACATTACTTTAGGCGCCCCAGCTATAGAAGGTGCTTCAGTAGAAGCCAAAGTGTTACAACACTTAAAAGGTGATAAAGTAATTATCTTCAAAAAGAAAAGAAGAAAAGGCTACAAAAAGAGAAACGGTCACCGTCAGTATTTAACACAAATTCTTATTGAAGGAATTAGTGCTACTGGTGGAAAAAAAGCAACTCCAGCTCCTAAAAAAGAAGCGGCTCCGGTTGTTGAAACTGTAGAAGAAGAATTAGCTCCTAAAAAAGCTAAAGCTCCTAAAACAGAAAAATCAACTGAAGAAGAAGTAGCAGCTCCTAAAAAAGCTAAAAAAACAGATAACCAAGAGTAATTAACCTATAAAACCTATAACATCATGGCTCACAAGAAAGGTGTCGGTAGTTCGAAGAATGGTAGAGAATCACATTCTAAACGTTTAGGCGTTAAGATATATGGTGGTCAAGCTGCAATTGCTGGAAACATTATAATAAGACAAAGAGGTTCTAAACACAATCCAGGCGAAAACGTTTACATGGGTAAAGATCATACTTTACATGCAAGAGTTGATGGCGTTGTGAAATTTCAAAAGAAAGCTAACGATAAATCGTTTGTTTCTATTGTTCCTTTTGAAGCATAATCTAAAATTTATTTTAGATTTTTAAAAAACCGTTCATTATTGGACGGTTTTTTTATGGAAAATTTTAAATACATTCTTTCAAACAAAAAAACCATCCGAATTAACGAATGGTTTCTATAACATGAACTCATATCTAAAGTTCTATTCTACTATTTCTTTCATTTTGAAAGTATCCATAAATGCAGTGGTATAATTTCCGGCTACATATTCTGGTTCGTCCATTAATTGTCTGTGAAATGGTATTGTGGTTTTTATTCCTTCTATATAAAACTCGTCTAATGCGCGTTTCATTTTGCTAATTGCTTCTTCTCTTGTTTGCGCCGTTGTAATTAACTTGGCAATCATTGAATCGTAATTTGGTGGAATTGTATAACCTGCGTAAACGTGTGTATCTAAACGCACACCATGTCCGCCTGGCGCATGAAGCACTGTGATTTTTCCTGGTGAAGGGCGGAAGTCATTGTATGGATCTTCGGCGTTGATACGACATTCTATTGCGTGAAGGTTTGGAAAGTAATTTTTTCCAGAAATTGGCACTCCTGCAGCAACAAGAATTTGCTCACGAATTAAATCGTAATCTACAACTTGTTCTGTAATTGGGTGTTCTACTTGGATACGAGTATTCATTTCCATGAAGTAGAAATTTCTATGTTTATCAACCAAGAATTCTACAGTTCCTGCGCCTTCATATTGAATATATTCGGCTGCTTTCACGGCTGCTTCACCCATTTTTTGACGTAATTCGTCGGTCATAAATGGTGATGGAGTTTCTTCAGTTAATTTTTGGTGACGTCTTTGAACAGAGCAATCTCTTTCTGACAAGTGACATGCTTTTCCGTAAGAATCGCCAACTACTTGAATTTCGATATGTCTTGGTTCTTCAATTAGTTTTTCAAGATACATTCCGTCGTTTCCAAAAGCGGCAGCTGACTCTTGACGAGCACTTTCCCATGCTTTTAGTAAATCTTCATGTTTCCATACGGCACGCATTCCTTTTCCTCCACCTCCAGCGGTTGCTTTTAGCATTACTGGATAACCAAATTCTGAGGCTAATTGTTCGGCTTGTTCGTAAGATTCTAAAATCCCAACAGAACCAGGGACACAAGGAACTCCAGCTTCAATCATGGTAGCTTTAGCCGAAGCTTTATCGCCCATTCTATCAATCATTTCTGGTGATGCACCGATGAATTTTATTCCGTGTTCTTGACAAATTTTAGAAAATTTAGCATTTTCAGACAAAAAACCATATCCTGGATGAATTGCATCTGCGTTTGTAATTTCGGCAGCGGCAATAATATTTGACATTTTTAAGTAAGATAAATTACTTGGTGGTGGACCGATACAAACGGCTTCGTCAGCAAATTTAACGTGCAAACTTTCGGCATCGGCAGTAGAGTAAACGGCAACGGTTTTTATTCCCATTTCTCTACAGGTTCTAATTACACGTAGTGCAATTTCACCTCTATTGGCAATTAATATTTTTTTAAACATATTTTTTTAATTAGATAATTAGACAATGTGTCAATTAGACAATTTGGAAGATAGAAAACTTCTAACTTCTAACCTCTAACTTCTAACTTTTTAAGATGGATCAACTAAGAATAAAGGTTGGTCAAATTCTACTGGCGACATATCGTCAACAAGAATTTTAACAATTTTACCCGTTATTTCTGCTTCAATTTCGTTAAATAATTTCATTGCCTCAACCACACAAAGTACGTCGCCTTTTGCAATAGTAGTTCCAACTTCAATAAATGATGGTTTGTCTGGAGATGGTTTTCTATAGAAAGTTCCAATCATTGGTGATTTAATAATCACATATTTAGCATTTTCGTCTGCAACTGGCGCTACTGCTGGCACTTCTGTTGCTTGAGATACAGGAGCAGGAACTGCCTGAGGAAGCGCTTGTTGCATTGGCGCTTGTTGCACATAAGTTATATCAGGAGTATTTCCTTCTAAAGTTGTTCTAATGGTGATTTTGATATCGCCTGTTTCTAACTTTACTTCTGCAACTCCAGAATTAGATACAAATTTGATTAGGTTTTGAATTTCTTTTAAATCCATAATTATTTGTTTTAGTTATAGTTTTTTATTGTTTGTTGTATGCCCATTTTAAGTAGATTGAACCCCAAGTAAATCCGCCACCAAAGGCAGCAAAAATAAGGTTGTCACCTTTTTTAAATTTATGTTCAAAATCACTCAACAACAAGGGTAATGTTGCCGAAGTGGTGTTTCCGTATTTTTGAATATTTATAAGAACTTTTTCTTCGTCAAGTTCCATTCTTGATGCAGTTGCATCAATGATTCTTTTGTTAGCTTGATGTGCAATCAGCCAATTTACATCTTCTTTAGTTAGATTGTTACGTTGCATTATTTTTTCACTAACGTCTGCCATTCCTGAAACTGCGTATTTGTATACAGTTTTGCCATCTTGAAAAACATAATGTTGACTGTTTTCAACCGTTTCTTTTGACGCTGGCAAAATAGAACCTCCTGCATCAATTTTTAAATATTCTCTTCCAATTCCATCAGATCGTAATAGTTCGTCTTGCAAACCTAGTCCTTCGTGATTTGGTTCAAACAAAGCTGCTCCTGCTCCATCACCAAAAATAATGCAGGTTGCTCTATCAGTATAATCGATAATTGATGACATTTTATCGGCACCAATTAACAATACTTTTTTGTATCTGCCAGATTGAATATAGGCAGCTGCTGTTGACATTCCGAAAAGAAAACTTGAACAAGCCGCTTGCAAATCGTAAGCAAAAGCATTTACTGCGCCAATTTGTGTGGCTACATAAACACCAGTTGAGGCCACTAACATATCGGGTGTAGTGGTTGCCATTATTACTAAGTCAATTTCGGCGGGATTAATATTACCTCTTTTAATTAAATCTTGTGCGGCTTTTATTGCTAAATAAGAAGTTCCTTTTCCAGGTTCTTTTAGTACTCTTCTTTCTTTTATACCCGTTCTTGATGTTATCCATTCATCATTGGTGTCAACTAAAGTTTCTAAAACTTGATTAGACAAAACAAAGTCTGGAACATAACCACCAACTGCGGTTATTGCTGCTGTAATTGTACTCATATTACTATTTTATAACCTCTTAAAAAAATCATTTTAAAAGAGGTGGAATTTACAAAAAATTATTTAGTTATAATTAAAATTTACAAAAAACAAAAAACTCTCACAGTGTGAGAGTTTAAATGTAAATTTAAATATAAATTAAGCCGCTGCTACTGATTTATCAATAACTACTTGTCCTCTGTAATACATTTTACCTTCGTGCCAGTAAGCTCTATGGTATAAATGTGCTTCTCCAGTTATTGGACAAGTTGCAATTGTAGCTACAGTTGCTTTGTAATGTGTTCTTCTCTTATCTCTTCTTGTTTTGGAGATTTTTCTCTTAGGATGTGCCATTTTACTATATTATTTATCCGTTAATAGTTGTTTTAATTTGTCCCAACGTGGGTCGGTATTTTCTTCTTTTTTAATTTCTTTCTTCTGCTCTTTTGCTGATAATTTTGTTAGTTTTTCTAATGTTTCTGTTTTCAAAGTTCCATCTTTAATTCCGGGATGAACTCTTTTTAATGGAACCGAAAGCACAATCATTTCATAAATATATTGTGATACATCTATTTGATGTTCGCCATGAGGCAATATCAGCAATTCTTCATTGTCATTGTTGAACTCTTCTCCAAAACTTACCACTAATTTAATTTTACCTTTAATTGGCAAATCAAACATTTCGTTTGTTAAATCACAAGGTACATGAACTGTTCCTTTGTGTTTGAAGGCAAGCTCCAACATGGTGCTTTTTTTATCTAAAACTACATCTACTTTGATATCACAATCTTCATATTCATGATACTCAAAACTATCAAAGAACGCTTTTTTAATCTCAAATTCAAATTGATGTTTCCCTAACTTTAATCCAATAAACGGAATTAAAAATTCATTTGTAACTTTCATCATTTCATCAATTTGTCCAATCCGAAGATTCGGGTTTGGGAGTGCAAAGATATAAAATTATTATAAATTCAAAAGCGTTATAAACATTTTTTTGTTTATAACTGTTTTTCTTTTGTTTTTAGCGGGTTTTTTACCAACTCCGAATACTCATTTCTTGAGTTATAGATGTCAATCGCAAGATAAACAGCTTCTTTAAAAGATGTGTAATCAGCTAGTCCTTTTCCTGCAATTTCATAAGCTGTTCCATGATCTGGTGATGTTCTTATCTTATTTAAACCTGCTGTATAGTTTACGCCACTCCCAAAAGACAAAGTTTTAAATGGAATTAATCCTTGATCATGATAGGTAGCAATAACCGCGTCAAACTTTTCATATTGCGCACTTCCAAAAAAACCATCTGCCGAATAAGGGCCAAATGCAAAAATTCCTTTTTCAAACAATTTTTTAACTGTTGGCTTTATTATTTCATCATCTTCTTTTCCAATTACTCCATTATCCCCAGCATGTGGATTTAATGCCAACACTGCAATTTTTGGTTTGTTAATTCCAAAATCTTGCTTTAATGTCATGTTTATTGTTTCCAGTTTTTGGTCAATTAGTTTCACGGTCAAATGCTTTGCTACTTCATTAACTGGAATATGATCGGTTAACAGACCAACTCTCAAATTATCTTGAACCATTAACATTAAGGCATTTCCTTCAAGTTCTTTGTCTAAATAATCAGTATGCCCAGGAAATTTAAAATCTTCCGATTGAACATTGTATTTGTTTATTGGCGCAGTTACTAAAACATCTACCAATCCGTTTTTTAAGGCGTCTGTAGCTGCCACGAATGATTTAATGGCGTATTTCCCAACATTTTCATCGTTCTGACCAAAATTAATATCTACTCCTTCTCGCCAAACGTTTAATACATTGATTTTTCCTTTTACCAATTGTTCTATTTTGTCAATTCCGTGAAGAGCCACTTCAGAATTTAGATTTTTTTTAATGAACGATAAAATTTTTACATTGGCAAAAATAACCGGCGTACACAACTCTAACATTCGAGAATCTTCAAATGTTTTAAGGATTACTTCGCTTCCA
>CANCFZ010000149.1 GCA_947377425.1 Flavobacteriaceae bacterium | reverse complement strand
GTTGAACCAGCTGTTATAACTCAAGTTTTAAGAGAAGCAGTTGCTGAAAAAGGATTATTTTATCCAGTAGATCCAAGCAGTCAAGGAAGTTGCTGGATAGGAGGTAACGTAGCCGAAAATTCTGGTGGAGCAAGAGCTGTAAAATATGGTGTTACCAAAGATTATGTGCTGAATTTAGAAGTTGTTTTACCCAACGGAGAAATCATTTGGACAGGCGCCAACACGCTAAAAAACTCAACAGGATACAATCTAACCCAATTGATGGTTGGAAGTGAAGGAACATTGGGAGTGATAACCAAAGTGGTTTTAAAGTTGCTTCCAAAAAATTCACATAATGTATTGATGTTGGTTCCATTTTATAAATCAAGCCAAGCCTGCGAAGCTGTTTCTGCCATTTTTAGAGCCGGAATTATTCCAAGTGCACTTGAGTTTATGGAGCGTGATGCCATTGATTGGACTTTGAAATACAATGACAACATTAACATCAATGTCAATGAAAATGTTCAGGCACATCTTTTAATTGAAGTAGATGGAAATTATCCTGAAATTTTAATGCAAGAAGCAGAGAAAATAATGGGAGTTGTTGAGCAATTTGAAATAGATGAGGTTCTATTTGCCGATACTGAGGACCAAAAAAATGCTTTGTGGAAAATGCGTCGTTCCGTTGCTGAAGCCGTAAAATCAAACTCCATTTATAAAGAAGAAGATACCGTAGTACCAAGATATGTTCTTCCAGAATTATTATCAGGAATCAAAAAAATTGGTACTAAATATGGCTTCAAATCAGTTTGTTATGGGCATGCTGGCGATGGAAATTTGCATGTAAACATCATAAAAGGTGAAATGTCTGATGAAAATTGGCATACCGAAGTGCCCAAAGGAATTCGGGAAATATTTGAATTAACCGTGGCACTAAAAGGAACACTTTCGGGCGAACACGGTATTGGTTTTGTTCAAAAAAACTTTATGACTATTGCTTTTTCCAAAGTGCATTTGGAACTTATGGAACGCATTAAATATGTTTTTGATCCCAATAATATTCTAAATCCTGGAAAAATATTTCCTGATGAAATTTAGCTTTTGGGTACTATATTTTGTTGTATTGTTTTGTGATTTATAAATGATGAAAATGATTTTATTCTGTTGAAATGCCTTAGGTTCTTTTAGTTGTAAAAATGGTTTAACTGTTTTTTTTGATTTTTTTCTTTTTTATCTGAAAAAATAAATTTAATTTTAGCTTCATTTTTTTACCGAAACCTTCTTTTAAGTTAAAGCATGTTTTCGGGAACACCCGATAACGACAATGAAGCTAAAGCGAGCTTTCGGGAGAACCCGATAACGACAATGAGGCTAAAGAATACTTTCGGGAACATCCGAAACCTTCTTTTAGGTTAAAGCGAGTTTTCGGGAATAAAAAATGATTAATTCAAAAAAGGAACCTTTAATTTTTATAGATATGATAGAATCAATTGATTTAACTAAACTAAGAAATAGTGAATACGTTCAGTTTACATCGGATGTTTTAAAAATTGTAACGCTCAACGACCCTACTTTGTTGCAAGTAAATGAAAAGTTTGATGCCATGAGTGCTATAAAAACCGAGTTGGAAGCACTTTATAAAAAATCGACAGAAAACCCTATTACTGCCGAGATTGAAGATTTAGACAAACGTCGTGATAATGCCGTTTCGGGTATTTTAGGAGTAATTAATAGTTATGGATTTCATTATGATGGAGCTATTTCTGGTCAAGCCAAAGTAGTTCAGAATTACTTGAAACTATATACCGATAATATTGCACAAGAAAATTATAACGCCGAAACCGCTACTATTAACAATTTGGTAAGCGATTTTGAGAATAAACCAGAACTCTTAGCTGCGTTAACTGCGTTGCACCTTATCGAATGGAAAGACGAATTAAAGGATGCCAATAATAAATTTAATGACCGCTATATTGCCCGCACCCAAGACTTGGCGACGGCAACTCCCGATAATTTGAAATCCAAACGATTGGTTGCCAACACCGCCTATTATGAATTACGCGACCGTATTGATGCATTTGCCGTTATTAATCCGTCGGCATTATATACCAAAACCATCAATGAAATTGATGCATTAATAACACAATACAACTCTCTGTTGGCAGGAAGAGTTACCAAAACACCGCCGCCATTAAATTAAAAAAAATAAAATTTAAAATAGCCACTCTAAACATGACCCTTTCAGAGACAAACACTGAAAGGGTTCTTTATAAATTTAAACCATGAAAAAAAGGTACTTAAAGATTACCGTAGTGTTGTTCTTGCTTATCAATCATTTTGCTTTTGGGCAATGCTTTAAAGAAATTAGTGCTGGTTATGCATCTACGATGGCAATAAAAGCCGATGGCACCTTATGGGCATGGGGAGATAATACTTTTGGAGAATTAGGAGATGGCACAACGGTTAGTAAACTTGTTCCGACCCAAATTGGTACCGATTCCAGCTGGAATACAATAAGTACTGGCTCTTCATTTACAATTGCTCTAAAAACCGATGGTACGCTTTGGGCATGGGGATATAATGTTAATGGACAAATAGGCGATGGAACAACGGTTGAAAAACATATACCAACACAAATTGGAACTGATACAAATTGGAGTAAAATTAGTGCTGGTGATGGTCATTCTCTAGCTATAAAAACCGATGGAACACTTTGGGCATGGGGATTAAATAATGGTCAATTAGGAGATGGGACAACAATTAATAAATATATCCCCACCAAAATTGGCACTGATAACCATTGGAGTAAAATTAGTGCAGGCTATGCACATTCTCTAGCCCTAAAAACCGATGGAACGTTATGGGCATGGGGATGGAATATTTATGGGGAATTAGGTAATGGAACAACCGTTGATAAACTTGTTCCCACCAAAATTGGTTTGGATAATCAGTGGAAAGAAATTAGTTCTGGATGGGCTCACACCCTTGCTCTAAAAACCGATGGTTCACTCTGGGCATGGGGATTTAATACTCAAGGGCAATTAGGAGATGGAACAACAACTAATAAACATATTCCCACCAAAATAGGTTTTGATACAAATTGGAGTGCTATAGATGCGGGCTATTATCATTCTTCAGCTCTAAAATCTTCAGGCATGTTATTGGCATGGGGAGATAATGAATATGGACAGTTAGGCACCGGTTCAACGGTTAATAAATCTACACCCAATCAAATCGGAATCAATACCAATTGGGATAAAATCAATGCTGGTCAATTTCATACGATTGTTCTAAAAAGCGATGGAACACTCTGGGCATTGGGAAATAATACTTATGGACAATTAGGTGATGGGACATATAATAATGAACTTATACCCACTGCCATTGCTTGCCCAACATCATTAGCAAATGAATCCATTGTAGCTAAAAATAACTTTAAAATATATCCAAATCCAGTGTCTACCAATATAACCATTGAGGCTAATGAGGCTATAACTGAAACTAGTATTACCGATTGCAATGGCAGAGTCATTAAAACGGATAAGCGAAACAATACTAGTGCAACTATAAATGTAGAAAACCTGAAAGCCGGAATTTATTTCTTAAAAATTGCAACTGAAAACGGTAGTACAATAGAGAAGATTATAAAAGAATAAGTAAACATAATTCTTTCAGAGTTTAAACACTGAAAGAGCTATATAACAAAAGCGCAAAGTTTATAGTGTAAACTTTGCGCTTTTTGGTGTCTTTTTGGATTAAAACTTAATCTCTTTTAGGAGTATTTTTCTTAACTCTTTTTTCTTCTTTTTTCTCTTTGGCCGTTTTAAGAGGTTCTTTTTTTTCGGTTTTCTTTGCGTCTTGACTTTTTGCCATGATGATAAATTTTAAAAGTTTATTGTTGTAAATGTAATAACTATTTTTTTAAAATACAATTTCTAAATTTAACGCTAATTTCAGATTTATAAACTATAGCAAATCAACATTTTTATTTACTTTAGCCAATCAAATTATGATTATGATTTCAGAAGCACAATTTCAAAACGAACTCCAACTTATTATACAAAATGCCATTCGAGAAGACGTTGGCGATGGCGATCATTCTTCATTAGCTTGCATTCCAATTGAGGCACTAGGCAAAGCAAAACTATTGGTGAAAGACAACGGAATTATTGCCGGAGTTGCATTTGCCAAAATGGTTTTCAATTATGTTGATGCCAATATGAAAATAGAAACGTTTATTGAAGACGGAAGTGAAGTGAATTATGGCGATATAGTTTTTCACGTTACAGGAAGTTCACAATCTATTTTGAAAGCTGAGCGTTTGGTGTTGAATTCAATGCAACGAATGAGTGCTATTGCTACCAAAACCAAGAAATATGTCGATTTGTTAGAAGGAACTAATACAAAGGTTTTAGATACCCGAAAAACAACTCCAGGTTTTCGTGCTTGCGAAAAATGGGCAGTTAAAATTGGTGGTGGCGAAAATCACCGATTTGCCTTGTATGATATGGTTATGCTAAAAGACAATCACATTGATTTTGCTGGCGGAATTACAAAAGCCATCAACAAAACCAAAGACTATTTAGAAGCGAACAATAAAGATTTAAAAATTATCGTTGAAGCAAGGAATCTTAATGAAGTTGAAGAAATTTTAGAATCAGAAGGAATTTATAGGATCCTGATTGATAATTTCAATTTTGAAGATACTAAAACTGCTGTTGCTTTAATTGGAACTAAATGTTTGACCGAATCATCAGGGAATATTAATGAACAAACAATTCGTCAATATGCCGAATGTGGCGTGAATTATATTTCATCTGGAGCATTAACACATTCGGTTCATAATATGGATTTGAGTTTAAAAGCAATCTAAATTTACATAATTAATAGTAAATAGAAAATCTTAGTAACTTAGAACCTTTGCGACTTAGTGTCTTAGCGGCAAAAAAAATATGAGTATAGAAATTGAAGATAAATTAGTGAAAATTCCAGTTGTAAAACAATTGGTTTTGCTGGGTAAGTCCATAAAACTTCCTTGGCTTCACGGTTTGTCGCTCTATGATTTACTAGAATTATACATAATTGGAATTGTAGAAGGTGCGGTTTCTTATCGTGCTACCGCTATTGCATTCAGTTTTTTTATGGCGTTATTTCCGTTCGCGTTGTTTATTTTGAACTTAATTCCATTTATTCCAATTGAAGGTTTTCAAAATGATTTTATGGATTTTGTACAACAAAGTGTGCCTCCAACAACATTTGATGCCGTTTCCAAAATCATCAATGATATTTTGCATAATAGTCATTCTGGATTACTTTCCACAGGATTTTTTATGGCAATTTTTCTTATGGCAAATGGGGTAAATGCTATTCTTGGCGGATTTGAAAGTTCCCATCATGTCACATTAAAACGTAAATATTTTCGCCAATATTTCATTGCATTAGGATTGTCAATATTGCTTTCATTTATTTTAATAATTACAGTGGCAGCCATTGTAATATTTGAAGTATTCATTCAAAAAACTAAAATTCAAGATGTCTTATCCGATAATATTCCACTAATTGAAATGGGAAGGTATGCCTTTGTGATTGTGATGATTTTGATAACCACTTCTATTTTATTCAAATTTGGAACAAAACATGATAGAAAACGATCTTTCATTACTATTGGTTCTGTTTTTACAACTATTCTAACGATAATAACATCTTATTTCTTTGGAATTTGGGTAGTTAAATTTTCAAAATACAACGAATTATATGGTTCAAT
>CANCFZ010000148.1 GCA_947377425.1 Flavobacteriaceae bacterium | reverse complement strand
ATCAAACGCGTTGATGTAATCACCATTAATGACGAAGAAGCACGTCAGTTGTCTGGAGAATATTCTTTAGTGAAAGCTGCTGCTAAAATCCACACTATGGGACCAAAGTATGTAGTAATTAAAAAAGGAGAACACGGAGCGTTAATTTTCCATAACGAACATATTTTCTTTGCACCAGCATTGCCTTTGGCAGATGTTTTTGATCCAACAGGCGCAGGAGATACTTTTGCAGGAGGATTTGCAGGATTCATCACGCAGCAAGGAGACATTTCTTTTGAAACAATGAAAACTGCTGTTATTCAAGGATCCAACTTAGCGTCATTCTGTGTGGAGAAATTCGGAACAGAAAGAATGTTAGAATTAACAGAATCAGAAGTGAAAAGCCGCTTGAAACAATTCAAGTCTTTAACACAATTTGAAATAGAATTATAATAACTTTATGCCTCGAAATTTTCGGGGCATTTTTATTTACATTAACAGTACGGACAAGTCGCGACTTGTCTCTAACAACACAACAACTACAATGAGTGACGCAATCAAACACGAATGTGGAATTGCACTTTTACGATTAAAGAAACCGTTAGAATTCTACAAAGAAAAATACGGTTCAGCTTTCTACGGAATACAAAAAATGTATCTTCTAATGGAAAAGCAACACAATCGCGGTCAAGATGGTGCCGGATTTGCATCAATTAAATTAGATGTAGAACAAGGCGAACGTTACATAAGCCGAGTTCGATCTAATGATGCACAAGCAATTCAAGATGTTTTCAAGCAAATAAACGAACGCATTAACGAAGAAATGACGTTGCATCCAGAATATGCAGATGATGTAGCGGCTCAAAAAGCTAATATTCCTTACATCGGAGAATTATTTCTTGGTCACGTGCGTTACGGAACTTTCGGAAAAAACAGTATCGAAAGTGTTCATCCATTTTTACGTCAAAACAATTGGATGCACCGAAATCTAATCGTTGCAGGAAATTTTAACATGACCAACGTTAAAGAACTTTTCAATAGTTTGGTAGAACTAGGGCAACATCCAAAAGAAATGGCAGATACTGTGACCGTAATGGAAAAAATCGGACACTTTTTAGACGATGAGGTTACCGATTTGTACCAAGAATGTAAAAACAACGGATTGTCAAAAAGAGAAGCTTCTCCAGTAATTGCAGAAAAATTAGACATTACCAAAATATTAAAACGAGCTTCCAAAGGTTGGGATGGCGGCTATGCAATGGCAGGACTTTTTGGTCATGGCGACGCATTTGTTTTTAGAGATCCAGCTGGAATTCGTCCTGCGTATTTCTATGAAGATGATGAAATTGTTGTTGTTGCTTCAGAACGACCCGTTATTCAAACTGTTTTCAACGTACCATTTGAAAAAGTGCAAGAACTTCAACCAGGAAACGCATTAATAATCAAAAAGAACGGAAAGGTTACCGAAGAAGAAATAATTGTTCCAACAGTAAAAAAAGCATGTTCTTTCGAAAGAATTTATTTCTCACGAGGAAGCGATGCCGAAATTTACCAAGAACGTAAAAATCTTGGCAAACTAATTCTTCCAGCAGTTTTGGAAGCAATTGATGAAGATACTGATAACACCGTTTTTTCATACATTCCAAATACTGCCGAAACTTCTTTTTATGGAATGGTTGAAGCAGCACAAGATTTTTTAAATCAAAGAAAAAATCAATTTATTCTAAACAACAGAAAAACATTAACTAAAGAAAAGTTAGAAGAAATCCTTTCTGTAAAAATTAGAACAGAGAAAATAGCTATAAAAGACGCAAAATTAAGAACATTTATAACTGATGATAAAAACCGTGATGAATTAGTAGCTCATGTTTACGATGTAACTTATGGTGTAATAAAACCAACAGATAATTTGGTAATTATTGATGACAGTATCGTTCGTGGTACAACTCTAAAAATGAGTATCATCAAAATGATGGACAGATTAAATCCTAAACGTATTGTTGTGGTTTCATCAGCGCCACAAATTCGTTATCCAGATTGTTATGGAATCGATATGGCAAAGCTCGAAGGATTAGTTGCATTTCAAGCTGCAATTGAGCTTTTAAAAGAGCGAAATCTGTATCATATTGTAGATGAAGTTTATAAAAAATGTAAAACACAAGAGAATTTAAAAGACTCTGATGTAGTTAATTACGTAACAGAAATATATTCGCCATTTAGCGATATAGAAATATCAGATAAAACGGCACAATTATTAACATCAGACGACATAAAAGCTGAGGTAAAAATCATTTTTCAATCGGTTGAAAATCTTCATGTTGCTTGTCCTAAGAATTTAGGCGATTGGTACTTCACAGGTGACTATCCAACGCCGGGTGGAAATCGAGTTGTAAACCGTGCTTTTATGAATTTCTATGAAGGAAAAGATGCTAGAGCATACTAAAAATTAGCGTTTTATGTAGTTTATCGATTATTATTGTAATTCAACAATAATATTTTGTAACATGACACATGTACATATATCTTTGGAGAACCATAGCATTAGTAGGTTAAGTTTATGGTAGATTTGGGGCAAAAAAGGTGAAAGCAATTTCACCTTTTTTATTTTCTATAAGTTCCACTTTCAAAAAGGTAAATTCTACTCTCATTTGCCTATCATTCCAATATATTTTGTTTTTAATAAGATTATAAAGCTATCATACTATTATGTTTGCAATACCATAGAATTAGTAGGTTAAGTTTATGGTAGATTTGGGGCAAAAAGGCGTTCGCTCTCGCGAACGTCTTTTTAAAATTCACACACAAAAAAACCCGGTTGCACACACAACCGGGTTTTGAATTTTATAAAATCAAAAATTATTTTGCTTCGTTATATCTTCTTGTAACTTCATTCCAGTTAATTACATTAAAGAAAGCTTCAATATAATCAGGGCGACGGTTTTGATAATGTAAATAATATGCGTGTTCCCATACATCCATTCCTAAGATTGGAGTTCCGCCACAACCAATTCCGGGCATTAAAGTATTGTCTTGGTTTGGAGTTCCGCATACTTCCAATTTTCCGTCTTTTACGCAGAGCCATGCCCAACCCGAACCGAATTGAGTAGCTCCAGCTTTTGCGAAAGCAGCTTTAAATTCATCAAACGAACCCAAATCTTTTTCAATAGCAGTTAATAATTCACCTGTTGGTAATCCGCCACCATTTGGAGACATTACGGTCCAGAATAAATTGTGATTGTAAAATCCGCCACCATTATTTCTAACAGCTCCTTTAGTCATATCCAAATTTTTCAGGATTTCTTCGATAGATTTTCCTTCCAAATCTGTTCCTGCAATGGCTGCATTTAAGTTGGTGGTATAAGCATTATGATGTTTAGAATGGTGAATTTCCATTGTTCGTGCATCAATATGTGGCTCTAACGCGTCATAAGCGTAAGGTAATTGTGGTAATTCAAATGCCATGATATTTTTATTTAAGTTAATACTAAAATTGATTTCAAATTTATACATTTATCTTTGTAAAAGAAAATACTTTTTTTACATAATTACATTGAAAAAACCTATCATTGAATAGTATGAAATTTGATATACAGCCCAAACATTTGAAAAATGAATTGATAAAATTAGTGCCTCTTCAAGAAACTGATTTTGAAGAACTCTATTCTGTAGCAAACGACGAATTACTTTGGGAACAACATCCCAATAAATTACGCTATCAAAAACCCGTTTTCCAAAACTTTTTTGAAGGAGCAATCGCTTCCAAAGGTGCTTTTTTCATCCGCGAAGTAACAACCAACGAACCCATTGGCAGCAGCAGATTTTATGATTATAATCAAGAAACCAATTCCGTATTAATAGGTTACACCTTTATTGGAAGAAAATTTTGGGGAAACGGTTACAACAAAGCATTAAAAAAACTAATGATGGACTATGCATTTCAATACGTTGACACCATTTATTTTCATATTGGCGCCAACAACATTCGTTCCCAAAAAGCAATAGAAAAAATTGGCGGAATAAAAATTGACGAATTTGAAGTAGAATATTACGGAGAAGATTCTAAATTGAATTATATTTATAAGATTAAAAAATAAAAAATATTAAGTCAAAGTTCTACGACGAATAAAATAAATAAATCTGTGAATCTGTGGCAATAAAAAACACTATGCAAAAACCAGCTTTCTCCATATACGACGCATCCGCAGGTTCAGGAAAAACCTATACTTTGGTAAAAGAATATCTAAAAATTATTCTCTTTTCCAATAAAAATGATGCTTACAGAAACATTCTAGCCATTACGTTTACCAACAAAGCGGTACACGAAATGAAAAGCCGCGTTGTAGAAAGTCTGTCTGAGTTTTCTAAAAACATTCCATCTGAAAAAGCACTGCAATTGATGCACGATATTCTCAAAGAAATCAACGAAAATTTGGATGAAAAAGCACATTGGAATCCAAAAACTATTCAAGTCAAAGCCAAAAGCATCATTAAAAACCTAATTCACAATTATGCAGCTTTTGATATTTCTACCATCGATAAATTCACTCATAAAGTCATTCGAGCTTTCGCACACGATTTGAATTTACCCATAACTTTCGAAGTTTCTCTTGACACCGAAAACCTATTAACCGAAGCCGTTGACGCCATTATTGCTCAAGCTGGAGAAGACGAAACGCTGACCAATTTACTGGTAGATTTCACAATGGAAAAAACCGACGATGATAAAAGTTGGGACGTTTCACGAGAAATTATGGATACTGGACGATTGATTTTAAACGAAAACAACCGCGAAGAAATTACGCATTTCAACAATAAAACAATTGCCGAATTTGTAGAAATCAAAAACAAACTCGGCGAACTTTCCAAACAAATTGAAGCCGAAACTGTAGATTTGGCAACCGAATCTTTGTTATTAATCGAAAAAAACGGAATCGATTTAAAGTCGTTTTCTGGAAGTTATTTCCCAAAACACTTGGTTAGTATTCAAGAAGGAAAATTCAATCCGGCTAATAAAACCTACCACGAATTTGACGATATAAAAATCAATAAAACGGCTAAAGATGGCGCGATAATAGAATCAATAATTCCGCAACTTTTAGAACTTTTAAAATCCATTTATACCAAATTTGAAAAACGAAATTTTTATGAAGCTTTTCTAAAAAACATTACACCACTTTCGTTGTTGAATACGGTTAGTAACGAATTGGCAAAAATCCAAAAAGAACAAAATATTCTTTCCATTGCCGAATTCAATAAGTTGATTAACGAACAAATTCAAAACCAGCCTGCGCCTTTTATTTATGAGCGTTTGGGCGAACGATACAAGCATTTTTTCATTGACGAATTTCAAGATACTTCCGAAATGCAATGGCAAAATTTGATTCCGCTTATTGACAATGCCTTGGTTAGCGAAGATTTGCAAGGCGAAAGAGGTTCGTTGATGTTGGTTGGCGATCCAAAACAATCTATTTACCGTTGGCGTGGCGGAAAAGCAGAGCAATTTATTGAATTAAGTAAAGATAAAAATCCGTTTAATAATCCTGATAAAAAACCATTTACGCTCGATACCAATTACAGAAGTTATTCTGAAGTGATTGATTTCAATAATAATTTTTTCGGATTTCTATCCAAAGAATTTCAAAATGAAGATTACAAAGAGTTGTATTTAAACCATAGCCATCAAAAAACAAATAGTAAAAAAGGCGGATTTGTGTCTATTTCTTTTATTCCAAAAATAGAGAAAGAAGAACTTGAAGAAGACAGTTTGGACAGAAACGAATTGTATTTGGACGCTACATTTAAGAAAATTGAAGAAGTAAAAGC
>CANCFZ010000147.1 GCA_947377425.1 Flavobacteriaceae bacterium | reverse complement strand
AAATGGGTTTTACGCAAAGCATTTGAAGATATGTTGCCAGCAAGTGTTGCTTGGAGACAAAAAGAACAATTCAGTGATGGCGTTGGGTACAGTTGGATTGATACACTAAAAGTTATGGTTGCAAAAGAAATTTCTGATGAACAATTGGCGAATGCAAAATTCAAATTCCCAATTCAAACGCCAACTTCCAAAGAAGAATATTATTATCGTTCACTCTTTACAGAGCATTTTCCAAGCGATACAGCAGCATTTTGCGTTCCACAAGAAGCTAGCGTTGCGTGTAGCACAAAAATAGCATTAGAATGGGATGAAGCTTTTAAAAACATGAATGATCCATCGGGTCGTGCAGTGGCAAATGTTCACGATGACGCCTATGTAAAAGCATAAAAATATAGAAGAGAATAAAGTCAAGCTTGTTACTTGATTTTAGATTGAAGTTTAGTTTGTTTGTTTAAAAAGCGTTTATCTTTATTGATAAGCGCTTTTTTCATTTATAAAACATATCTAATCAGGTAGTTGAATTTTAAAGGTTAGAATTTTGTAAAAAAAATCGATTTAAATCAATTAAAATTTATTAATAGTTAAATGTTAATAACTTGCGCTATAAAATGCTTAAAATCGCTTTAAAATCATGTTTGCTTTTGTATATTTGCGTGTTAGACAAAAATCATAGATACGATATAATTTATTATGAGCGACGAAATTAAAAAAAATAGCTATTCAGCCGACAGTATTCAGGCTTTAGAAGGAATGGAACACGTAAGAATGCGTCCGTCCATGTACATTGGAGATACTGGCGTTAGAGGTTTACATCATTTAGTTTATGAAGTAGTAGATAACTCAATTGATGAGGCATTAGCAGGTCATTGTGATACTATTGGAGTTTTTATTAACGAAGATAATTCTGTTTCTGTAGAAGATAACGGTCGTGGTATTCCGGTAGATATGCACAAAAAAGAAGGCGTTTCTGCTCTTGAAGTAGTAATGACCAAAATTGGTGCTGGTGGAAAATTCGACAAAGATTCTTATAAAGTTTCTGGAGGACTTCACGGTGTAGGTGTTTCTTGTGTAAATGCACTTTCGGATCATTTAAAAGCAACCGTTTTTAGAGACGGAAAAGTGTATGAGCAAGAATACGAAAAAGGAAAAGCGATGTATCCGGTTAAGCAAGTTGGTGAAACAACTAAACGTGGTACAATGGTTACGTTCTCTCCAGATAAAACTATTTTTACTCAAACTACAGAATACAATTATGATACCATTGCAGCTCGTATGCGTGAGTTATCATTTCTTAATAAAGGAATAACAATTACACTTACAGACAAACGTTTTACAAAAGAAAACGGTGATTACGAAGGTGAAGTTTTTCACTCAAAAGAAGGATTGAAAGAATTTGTTAAATTCCTTGACGCAGGTCGTGAGCCAATTATTTCTCACGTAATCAGTATGGAGCACGAAAAAGGTGAAATTCCTGTTGAAGTTGCTTTAGTTTACAATACAAGTTATTCTGAAAATATATTTTCATACGTTAATAATATTAATACACACGAAGGAGGAACACACTTGCAAGGTTTCCGTATGGGATTAACTCGTACGTTAAAAAAATATGCTGATGCTTCTGGTTTATTAGATAAATTAAAGTTTGAAATTTCAGGAGATGATTTCCGTGAAGGATTAACAGCTATTATTTCTGTAAAAGTTCAAGAACCACAATTTGAAGGTCAAACCAAAACCAAACTTGGAAATAGAGAAGTAGTTTCTCCAGTTTCTCAAGCGGTTTCAGAAATGCTTGAAAATTATTTAGAAGAAAATCCAAACGATGCAAGAATCATTGTTCAAAAAGTAATTCTTGCTGCTCAAGCACGTCACGCTGCTAAAAAAGCACGTGAAATGGTACAACGTAAAACCGTTTTAGGTGGTGGAGGTTTACCAGGAAAATTGTCTGATTGTTCAGAACAAGATCCAGCAAAATGTGAGGTTTATCTTGTCGAGGGAGATTCGGCAGGTGGAACTGCAAAACAAGGTCGCGATAGAAACTTTCAAGCCATCATGCCATTAAGAGGTAAGATTTTGAATGTTGAAAAAGCTATGCACCACAAAGTTTTTGAAAACGAAGAAATTAGAAACATCTTTACTGCTCTTGGTGTAACCATTGGAACTGAAGAAGATTCAAAAGCATTAAATATTGCTAAATTAAGATATCATAAAGTAATTATTATGTGTGATGCCGATGTCGATGGTAGTCACATTGCTACTTTAATTCTTACGTTCTTTTTCCGTTTTATGCGTGAATTAATTGAAGGTGGACACGTTTATATTGCAGCACCACCATTATATTTGGTTAAAAAAGGAAACAAAAAAGAATACGCTTGGAATGATGCTGAACGTGATGCTGCCAATGAAAGAATGGGTGGAAGCGCAGGAATTCAACGTTACAAAGGTCTTGGAGAAATGAACGCAGAACAATTGTGGGAAACAACAATGGATCCAAGTTTTAGAACATTACGTCAAGTAACTATTGATAGTTTAGCCGAAGCAGATAGAGTTTTCTCTATGTTAATGGGTGACGAAGTTCCACCAAGAAGAGAATTTATAGAGAAAAATGCAGTTTACGCAAATATTGATGCGTAATAAGTTTTTTAAATATACAATGATAGGGATTTGTCTGATTTTTTCAGGTAAATCCCTTTCTCAATCTACACAAACCTTTGAAGAAATTGGAAGGTTTTTGGACGATGCTACTTTGTATTCAGGCAAATATATTACGCCTGCAACTGATGCTGCTGTTTATCAAGCTTCATCAGGTTGGATGACTTCTCCCAAAAAGAGAAAATTATTTGATGTTACTTTGGGTCTGCACGGGAATGTTTTTTTTGTTCCAAAAAGTGATCGAAGTTTTCAAATTAATAATTCCGATTTTTCTTTTTTCACGATTCAAAATGCCAATGCAGAAAATGTTCCTTCAGCAACAGTTCCAACTGCTTTAGGAAGTGATACAAACTATTATTTGGTTGGTCAAATTGATACTAATCAAATCAAAATGGCTGCTCCAAATGGTGTAAATCAGGAAACCGTTTTTTATCCTTATCTGCAAGGTTCTATTGCATTGTGGAAAGGATTTGAAGTAGTTGGAAAGTATTCTACTAAAGTTAAACTGAAAAGAGGCGATTACCAAGTTTATGGTTTTGGAATAAAACATAATTTTAGTCAGTACTTCAAATCACTTTCTAAGAAGAAAATCAATTTGGCAGCACTTTTAGCTTTTTCTAAAGAGAACATTAGTTTTGATTTTTTAGATACTTATACTTCATATGGAAATTTAGGTATAAATCAAATAACGGGAAAAGTGGATACTTGGCAATTTCAAGTAAGTGCTTCCAAAGAATGGAAAAAGTTTGAGTTAATGGCAAGTGCAATTTCCAATCGAAGTGACTTTAAATACATGCTAACAGGTGAACGAGGACAAATTGAAGATGTAATTCCAGTTCAATATATATTGAATGAAAAGTTGCGTGATATTTACAAAACAAAATTCAACTATATTGGAGAAATTTCAGGTAGATACCAATTTAGCAAAATTTATGTACAATCTTCAATTGGTTTTGGTAAATTTGTAAACACAAACTTATCAGTTCAATACGAATTTTAATTTTTTTATCAATATAACACACACTATAAAATGAAAGTTACAATAGTTGGAGCAGGAAACGTTGGTGCAACATGCGCTGATGCTATTGCTTACAGAAGAATTGCGAGTGAAATCGTATTATTAGACATTAGAGAAGGATTTGCAGAAGGAAAAGCACTTGACATTATGCAAACACAAACTACTTTAGGATTCAATACTAAAATGGTTGGAAGTACTAATGATTATTCAAAAACAGCAGGAAGCGATGTAGTTGTAATTACATCTGGAATTCCGAGAAAACCAGGAATGACACGTGAAGAATTAATCGGAATTAATGCTAGCATTGTTAAAACAGTAGCAGAAAATTTATTGGTTCATTCTCCAAATGCAATTGTAGTTGTAGTTTCCAATCCAATGGATACAATGACATATTTGACTTTGAAAGCTACTGGATTACCAAAAAACAGAATTATCGGAATGGGAGGAACTTTAGACAGTTCACGTTTCAAAACCTATTTATCATTAGCTTTAGATAAACCAGCAAACGATATTCAAGGAATGGTTGTTGGTGGTCACGGAGATACAACTATGATTCCATTAACACGATTAGCATCCTATAATGGAGTACCAGTTTCGCAATTTTTATCAGAAGAAGAGTTAGCTAAAGTTGCAGCCGATACTATGGTTGGAGGAGCTACGCTTACTGCTTTATTAGGAACTTCAGCATGGTATGCACCTGGAGCTTCTGTAGCATTTTTAGTAGATGCTATCTTAAATGATCAAAAGAAAATGATTCCTTGTTCGGTAATGCTTGATGGCGAATACGGACAAAGTGATATTTGCATCGGAGTTCCATGTATTATAGGAAGAAATGGTGTTGAAAAAATTGTTGATATCAATTTAAATGAAGAAGAAAAAGCTAAATTTGCCAAAAGCGCAGAGGCTGTTAGAGCTATGAATGCTGATTTGAAATCGGTTTTAGCTTAATATTTTAGTAAGTAATATAAAAAGACTGCATTTTCGCAGTCTTTTTTTTGATATTAATGTGTAAATAATTTGTTAATCTTTAGGTTAATTATATATTTGCACGTTTCAAAAAACGTGTGGTCAAGTATTTTTTTTGATTTCTATTGAAAATCAATAGCTTACTAGATGTTTACTTGTTTTTTAAAATCCAAACAAACAAAAATTAATTAATTTTTAGTAATAATGCAGAATAAAGGACTTATTAAATTTTTCGCAATTCTATTTGCATTGGTAAGTATTTACCAATTATCGTTCACATTTGTTTCAAGTGGGATACAAAAAGAGGCTAAAGCTTTCGCTAAAGGAAATCAACAAAAGGAAGTAGATTATTTGAATGATTTGAAAAACAAAAATGTTTTCAGCTTATTCGGATTAGTAGATTACACTTATGCTGAAGTTAGCGGAAAGCAAATCAATAAAGGTCTTGACTTAGAAGGAGGTATCAACGTGATACTTCAAATTTCTGTTAAAGATGTTTTAAAAGGTCTTGCTAACGATTCTAAAAACCCAGTTTTTAATAAATCTTTAGTTGATGCGAAAACAAATCAAAGAGGAAATCAATCTTATTTAGATGCTTTTTACGAAGCATTTGAAGCTAATTCTAATGGAACTGTAAGACTTGCTGATCCAAGTATTTTTGCTAATAGAAACTTGTCTGATGTTATCAATTTCAAAATGACTGATGCAGAAGTTAAAAAAGTTATCAGCAAAAAAGTTGATGAATCTGTAGAAAGTGCTTTTGAAGTATTAAGAAAACGTATTGATAAATTTGGAGTTACTCAACCAAACATTGCTAAACTTGGACAAACAGGAAGAATTCTGGTTGAATTACCAGGAGCAAAAGATGTTGACCGTATTAAACTTTTATTACAAAGAACAGCTCAATTAGAGTTTTGGGAAACTTATAAGATAGACGAAATGGGTAGCTTCTTGATGGCTGCTAATGAAACATTAAAGAAATCTGAAAATTCAACAGCTAATGTTGCTAAAGACGTTAAGGTTGCTGCTAAAGATTCTTTGACTGCAATGTTAACTGATAAATCTAAGGATTCTGTTGCTACTGATAAAAAAGGTGGTAATCCAATTTTAGACAAATTTGTATCTCAAGGAGGTGGACCAGTTATGGGAGTTGTTGCAATGAAGGATACTGCAAAAATCAATTCTTATTTCAAAAGAGCTGATATTCGTGCTTTGATTCCTGC
>CANCFZ010000146.1 GCA_947377425.1 Flavobacteriaceae bacterium | reverse complement strand
TGACTTTTAGATTTATCTAATTTGTTTTGACTAAAAGATGAAATACTAATCAAAACAACTAAAAGTAAAGATAATTTCTTCATAAAATAAATTTCAATTTATCAATCAAAAACCGAACCAAATTATTTTAAGAGTTGATAGGCCAAAAGCGCTGTTAAATAAGCAAATCCACTCATAAAAACCAATTGAATTATTGGCCATTTCCATGAATTGGTTTCTTTTTTTACTATAGCAAGCGTACTTACACATTGCATTGCAAAAGCATAAAAAAGCAATAAAGAAATTCCTGTGGCAAAGTTAAAAACGGGTTTTCCATCTTCTCCAATTTCTCGTTTCATTTGTTGTTTTATCGTCGCTTCTTCGTTGCTGTTGCTGCCAACACTGTAAATCGTGGCTAGTGTTCCAACAAAAACTTCTCTAGCGGCAAACGAACTCACAACTGCGATTCCGATTTTCCAATCGTATCCTAATGGTTTTATTACTGGTTCGATTGATTTACCGATTATTCCAATATAAGAATGTTCTAATTTATATGAGTTTGTTTTTTCTTCTAATAATTTTGGACTATAAGGAGCATTAAAACTATCAAGATGATGTTCCATAATTTTTTGAGCGTTTCCAAAGTCTTTATCTGGTCCATGAGAACCCAAAAACCAAAGAATAATTGAGATGGCTAAAATGATTTTTCCGGCTCCAAAAACAAACGATTTGGTTTTTTCTAAAATATTAATCGCAACATTTTTGAACAACGGAATTTTATAACCCGGCATTTCAACAACAAAATACGATTTGGAGCTAATCTTCAAAATTTTATTCAAAATAAAAGCAGAGAAAAACGCCATTCCGAATCCTAAAAGATACAAAACCATTAATGTTAATCCTTGTAAACTAATGAATCCTAAGACTTTTTTCTGCGGAATTATTAACGCAATCAAAATAGCATAAACTGGTAATCTTGCCGAACAAGTTATAAAAGGCGTAACCAAAATTGTAATCAATCGTTCTTTCCAATTTTCAATATTTCTGGCGCCCATAATGGCTGGAATCGCACAAGCAGTTCCCGAAATTAATGGCACAACACTTTTTCCTGAAAGTCCGTATCGACGCATTATTTTATCCATTAAAAAAACTACACGACTCATGTAACCACTTTCTTCAAGAACAGAAATAAACAGAAATAAGAAGGCAATTTGCGGAATAAAAATCAAGATTCCACCAATTCCAGGAATGATTCCTTCGCTTATTAGATTTGTGAATTCTCCTGCCGGAAGATGCGTTTTGGCATACGAAGCTAAATTGGCAAAACAACTATCAATCAAATCCATTGGATAACTTGACCAAACGAAAATCGATTGAAAAATTGAAAATAAAATAAAGAAAAAGATAAAATACCCGAAGATTCTATGTGTTAAAACACGATCTAATTTTGCTCGAATATCTGAGGCTTTTGAATGATCAATTTTCTGCCCAACTTTTAAAGTGTCGTTTATAAATTGATATCTTTTGATGGTTTCTTTTTGTTGTAAACGTCTTAAATCAGCATGCGATTTTGTAAACGAACTCTTCATTTCGTTTCTATCTAAATTTAAGAAATTTACGTCTTGCGTAATTACCAACCAAAGTTTGTAAACCAATTGGTTCGGAAATGCTTTTCTTAATTTATCAAAATATTCTGGATCAATAGAAGAAGCATTTAAACAAGGTTCGGTTGAAAGTGATTCGTAGTTCAGAATTAACTCTTTTATTTTTTCAATTCCGATGTTTTTCCTAGAACTTACTAATGCAATTTTAGTTTTCAGTTGATTTTCTAAAAACGGAACATCCAATTCAATACCTTTTAATTTCATTCGGTCGCTCATGTTGATGACCAAAATAGTCGGAATTTCTAAATCTTTAATTTGAGTAAAAAGCAATAGATTTCGTTTCAAATTTTCTACTTCAGTAACAACAACAACAACATCTGGAAAGTTTTCGTCTTTTTTGTTCATCAACAATTCAATGACAACATTTTCGTCAATTGAACTTGCGTTTAAACTGTAAGTTCCAGGTAAATCTAAAATAGTTGCTTTAGTTTTATCTGAAAGTTTACAAGAGCCAATTTTCTTTTCAACAGTAATTCCTGGGTAATTTCCAACTTGTTGGTGTAAGCCAGTAAGCTGATTGAAAACCGAAGTTTTTCCAGTATTTGGATTTCCAATTAAAGCGACTTTGATGTGTTCTTTTGCCATTAATTAGTAGATTCAATGACAACGGTTATTTCTTTTGCAGTTTCCAATCGGATAGCCACATGCGAATCATTTACTACAAAATATAATGGGCAACCAAAAGGAGCTATCTGAATTAATTCAACAGAATTGCCTGGCAAACAACCCATTTCGAGTAGTTTCAGTGGAATTTCATCAATGTTAAAATCAGATAAAATTCCTTTTTGACCAATTTTAAGTTGAGCAATAGTAGTTTGCACGGCTTTATTTAGATTGAATTAAAACACAAAAATACTAATTAGTATTTTAAAAATCATGATAATTGTCAAGTTTAAGAAATGTTTATCAGAATATAAATGGGAGTAATTATTTATCTTCCTCGCAAAGAAAATTAATATCCTCCAAAAGTTGTTTTACATTTTTAATTCCTGGTTCAGTTGGACCCTCTAAATTTGTGCCATCATAAAATCCGCGAATTCTTCTTTTGGAATCCACTAAAATAAAGTTTTCGGTATGTACCATATCATACATTTCGGATGGTTTTCCAGTTTTTACAGCCAAATAGGATTTTCTGGCGATGTAATAAATGTCTTTTTTATTTCCAGTTACTAAATTCCATTTGCTATCAATAACGCCTTTTTTGAGAGCATATTTTTTCAATACTGAAACGCTATCAATATCTGGCGTAACCGAATGCGAAAGCAACATTACTTTAGGATTAGTCTTAATTTGATTTTGCAACCAAACCATATTGTTAGTCATTTTCGGACAAATAGAACCACAAGTTGTGAAGAAAAAATCGGCAACATAAATTTTTCCTTCGTAGTCTTTTTGAGTAACAATTTTTCCGTTTTGATTGGTAAATGCGAAATCAGCTATAGTGTGGTCAAGGGCTACATATTGAACAGTAGAATCCACTAACTCAGGATTAACATCGCTTGGATTATATACTTGCAGCGCTTTTTTTGGTTTTAAAACAGTATAAAATGCAGTAATTGTAACAATTGAAAAAATCACAAAAAAACCAATAAAAATCCTGTAGTGTTTTAATTTAGAGAGCATCTTTTTTTTACAAAGCTACAAAACAACTTTCGGAATCATGAATTTCAAAACACAAAACCAAACTCATTATGGCTTTTTTAACATTTTGTAAGCCAAAAATTAATAGATTTGTGCAAACAATCAAAAAATATATGAAACTTCAAACTACAATTAAGTTTGGCTTCTTGGCAGCAAGTCTTTTTGCTTTAAACCAAGGTAATGCACAACAAAAAAAACCAGGTTTAAACCTTGATTTGATGGACAAATCGGTTAGACCAAATGATGATTTTTTCAATTTTGTAAATGGTACATGGTTGAAAAATACTGCAATTCCAGCAGATAAAACGCGTTGGGGAAGTTTTGATGAATTACGTCAAAATACAGACAAAGACGCATTGGCAATTTTGAAAGAAGCAACAAAAAATCCAAAATACAAATCAACTACCGATCAAGGCAAAGCAATTAATATGTATAAAGCTGCCATGGATACTGTAGCTAGAAACAAACAAGGAATTGCACCTTTAAAACCTTATTTGGCAAAAATTAATGCGGTTAAAAACATCAATGATTTACAAAAATTAATGATGGATGAAGAAGCAATTGGTGGCGGAGCAGGTTTTTTTGGATTCGGAATTGGGTCTGATGAAAAAAACAGTACCAGAAATGTTGTAAACCTTGGACCAGGTTCTTTGGGTTTACCAGACAGAGATTATTACGTTTCAGAAGACAAAGATTCTAAAGAAAAACGTGAGAAATACGTACTTCATGTTGCTAAAATGCTACAATTTTTGGGAGAAAAACCAGAACAAGCAAAATCGGATGCAGACAAAATTTTGGCTTTAGAAATTCAAATGTCTACTCCAAGATTAGACAGAGTTGAAAGAAGAGATAGCAAAAAACAATACAATCCAACGGCAATTGTTGACTTAAAAAAGATGGTGCCAATTATTGATTGGAATACCTATTTAAAAGGAATTGGTGTTGCTAAAGTAGATACAGTAATTGTTTCTCAACCAAGATATATGGCTGCTTTGCAAACTATTTTTACAGAAAATAAAGTAGAAGATTGGAAAGCTTACATGCGTTGGATGTTATTAAGAGGCGCATCAGGTCAATTATCAACAGACATAGAAACTGCTAACTGGGAGTTTTATGGAAAAACATTAACAGGAGCTTTAAAACAAAGACCGCGTCATGAAAAAGCACTTCAAGTGGTTAATGGTACTGTTGGTGAAGCTTTAGGTAAATTATATGTTGAAAAAATGTTTCCTGCGGAAGCTAAAACAAAAGCCTACAACATGATTCAAAATGTTATTAGAGCTTATAAAACTAGAATTAACAACCTAACTTGGATGTCGCCAGAGACTAAATTAAAAGCGATTGAAAAGTTAAATAAATTGACCATAAAAATTGGATACCCAGATAAATGGGAAGATTATTCAGCTTTAACAATTAAAAGCCCAACAGAAGGCGGAAGTTATTTTGGCAATTTGAAAAATGTTTCAAAATGGCAATGGGCTAAAGATTTAGATAAATTAAATAAACCAGTTGATAAAACAAAATGGGGAATGTCTCCACAAACGGTAAATGCTTATTACAATCCATCGTATAACGAAATTGTATTTCCAGCAGCTATTTTGCAACCACCATTCTATGATTACAGAGCTGATGAAGCAGTAAATTATGGCGGAATTGGAGCAGTAATTGGTCACGAAATTTCTCACGGGTTTGACGATCAAGGTGCAAGTTACAATGCAGAAGGAAATCTTATAGATTGGTGGACAGCAGATGATTTAACAAAATTCACGGCACTTGGTGGAGCTTTGGCAGATCAATATTCAGCATTAGAGCCACTTCCAGGAGTTCATGTAGATGGTAAATTTACCTTAGGTGAAAACATAGGAGATTTAGGTGGAGTTAACGCTGCTTATGATGGTTTACAATTATATTTAAAAGAAAACGGAAACCCAGGATTGATTGATGGATATACTCCAGAGCAACGTTTGTTTATGTCATGGGCAACTGTTTGGAGAGGAAAAATTCGTGATGAAGCCTTGAAAAATCAAGTGAAAACAGATCCGCATTCGCCAGCTAACTATAGAGCTTACGTGCCATTATTGAATTTAGATACTTTTGCAAAAGCATTTGATATCAAAGAAGGTGACGGAATGTATGTTGCTCCTGATAAGAGAGTTAGAATTTGGTAATTCAAGAAAATGTAGAATAAAGTTAAAAATCCCGAGTTTAGGCTTGGGATTTTTTTATGGTTTTAATCAATCCAACAATACTAACCAAAACCCATGCGCCTTCTAAAATTATAAAAGGCATGTAATGAATTAAAACTGAAGCAAAACAAGCAATTGCGGCGCCAATTATGTTTAGGATAAAATAAAAAACACCATCTTTAGTAATAATGGAAAACATATTTAGAAAATAAGCGATAAGGATAATTCCAACGCCGATTGTTCCAATTAAATCATTGAAATTCATTATAATTTATTTTTAAATTTATAGTTTAAAACTGTTTCGATTTTATCACTAGAAAATAATTTTCCTGTTGAAGTTTTATTTTCTTCAAATTCTGGTAAGGGTAAATTTAGTTCCATTGCTTTTTGAGAATAATACTCTTTTCTTGTTGGATGAATTGGCGCAACAGCATTGAA
>CANCFZ010000145.1 GCA_947377425.1 Flavobacteriaceae bacterium | reverse complement strand
ATAATGGTTGCATTTGAAAAGGAATTAATTCAAAATCCGTGTGATTTAGTTTTAGTAGTTGGCGATGTCAATTCGACTATGGCTTGTGCTATTGTAGCCAAGAAAATGAATATTAAAGTCGCACATGTTGAAGCTGGAATTCGTTCTGGAGATATGACAATGCCCGAAGAAATTAACCGAATTGTTACCGATAGCATTACCGATTATTTCTTTACAACCTCAACTTCAGCATCCGAAAATTTATTGAAAAATGGCGTTCAATCCTCTAATGTTCATTTTGTTGGCAATGTGATGATTGATACTTTATTTCAGAATTTAAATCGAATTTCGGCTCCGAGTTTTTGGAATGAATTTCAATTAGAAACTGGAAATTATATCATTTTAACCTTACATCGTCCATCAAATGTTGATGAAGAGAAATCCTTGATTAATTTATTGGAAGGAATTGATAAAATGGTTGGAGATAAAAAAATAATCTTTCCAATTCATCCAAGAACGAAAGCAATTCTCGGTGAAACCAATTTGAATTTAAAAAACATAGTATTTGTCGAGCCGCAAGGGTATTTGAATTTTATGTATTTGATTAAAAATAGTTTTGCTGTAATTACCGATTCTGGTGGGATTTCTGAGGAAACTACCGTTTTGGGTATTCCGTGTTTCACCATGCGAACTACAACCGAAAGACCAGAAACTATTGAAATCGGAACTAATAATTTGGTTGGAATTTCAATAGAGAATTTGACTTTAGAATTTAATAAATTTCTAGAAAATGGTTTGTCTAAAAGTGGAATTCCTGAACTTTGGGATGGAAAAGCATCGGAAAGAATTATTGAAATTTTATTAACTAAATAATTTCTCGCAAAGGCGCAAAGGCGCAAAGTTTAAATTGTGCTTATATGAAAGAAATCCTAATTATATCTAATTATTATCCGCCGGAAAAAGGTGCTGCTGCCAATAGAATTGAGCAATTGGCGTTGAAATTGCATCAAAATAATTATACGGTTTCGGTAATCTGTCCGCTGGGAAATTATCCAAAAGGCGAATTGTTTCCTGAATATAAAGGCAAATTTTCGGTTACTGAGAATCGGGATAATATTACCGTAAAACGACTTTGGATTTATCCTAGTGTGAGCAAAAATTTGATTGTTAGAGTTATTTCTGTTTTGTCATTTTCGATGAGTTTGTTTTTTTATTTATTGTTTAAAAAAACTCCTCATAAAGTAGTGGTGCAATCGCCTCCGTTATTGCTTTCTTTTATTTCTGTTTTGGTTCTTTCATGGAAAAAAAAGAAACTAATTTTAAATGTTTCCGATTTGTGGCCATTAGCCGCAATTGAGTTGAATGCATTGAAAGAAAACTCTTTATCACACAAATTCTCCTTGTTTTTAGAACGTTTTATATATAAAAAAGCAACTTTAATTTTAGGTCAATCCAACGAAATTATAAAACACGTTCAATTTATATTTCCAAATAAAGACTGTTATTTATATCGTAATTTTCCGGACCACAAAATTCCTGAAATGGAATTGAAAACAGAAGAAAATCAACCTATAAAAATCTTTTATGCTGGGCTTTTAGGAATTGCTCAAGGCGTTTTAGAATTGTGTCAGAAAATTGATTTAGAAGGATTAAATATTGAATTGCACATATTTGGTGATGGCGCAGAAAAAAATCAAATAGAACAGCTTATTTCTTCTAAAAAAGAACAAAAGATATTCTTTCACGGCATGATGGAACGCAAAGATTTACATGAAACTTTAAAAACATTTGATATTGCAATTGTTCCATTAAAAACTAGAATTTATGGTTCTGTTCCTTCGAAAATCTTTGAATATGGTTCACTTGGATTTCCGATTTTATACTTTGGTGGCGGCGAAGGCGAAACTATTGTGGAAGAAAACAATATAGGTTGGGTTGCTGCTGTTGAAGATTATAATGATTTAAACAATAAACTTGTAGCAATTTCTAAAGTGAGTAAACCTGATTTAGACGCCAAGAAACAAAGAATTTTTACAGAAACTCAACTTGTTTTTAATTTAGATAATCAAATGAATGAATTAATAGCTCAAAAGGTTTTTTAGTAGGCTTTATCTTCGCCTTTTAAGGCATTTAAAATTGTTAGAAATATTATTTTTATATCTAATAAAAGTGACCAGTTTTCAAGGTAGAAAATATCATATTTCACTCTATTGATAATGTCTTTTTCATTTTCAACCTCTCCTCTATAGCCGTTAGTTTGTGCTAGTCCGGTAATACCTGGTTTTATAAAATGGCGCACCATGAATTTATCAACTCTTTTAGCATACATTTCTGTGTGACTTACCATGTGTGGCCGTGGTCCAACAACAGACATATCTCCTAAAAAAACATTAAAAAATTGAGGCAACTCATCAATGCTGGTTTTTCTTATAAATCTACCTATTTTAGTTATTCTTGGGTCATTCTTGGAAACCTGTTCTACATCTGCAATTTCATTTAACGTCATTGATCTAAACTTATAACAATCAAATTCATGATAATTCAAACCATTTCTTTTTTGTTTGAAAAACATTGGCCCTTTTGATTCCGCCTTAATAAATAATGCTAGAAATGGAATTAGCCACGAAAGAATACCTATAATAATAATAATTGAAAACAATAAATCAAAAGCTCTTTTAATTATTTTATTTGCTGTTATGTCTAAAGGTATATTTCTAAGAGAAATTACTGGAATATATCCGTAATAATCTAATTGAAGATTTCTAGCTGTTGGTTCTTTCTCGTCTGGCAAGAATTTTAAGGTCTTTAAATTATTATCAGTGAAATCTATTAAATTGTTAACATCGGTATTTGACAAATCAGATAACGCACAATAAATTTCATCAATTTTATTTTCTAAAACAAAATCTTGACATTCTTTTATTTTTTGTTTTTTATTATTTTTTAAATCAAAAACTTTTACAAGTTTATATCCATAATTTGGATTATCATTAAAAAAATGAGCTAATTCAAAAGTGCTTTTTTCTTCTCCAACAATTACAACTTTTCTAAAATTTCCTCCAAAAGCAACCCTAAAACGTCTTAAAAAATAGTAAATAAATAATTTTTCAAAAGCTATTAATGTTAATGCAATTGAGACAAATTTTAGAATTAAAGAAGGTTCAGAAAATTTTAAAAAATAACCTATGTATGCAAAATTTACAATTGTAAAAACTGCATATTGCTTAATAATTTTTTCAAGAATTTCAGTAACTTTTGTGAAACGATAAACCTCATAAAAACCTACATTCCAGGAAATAACAACCCATGAAAAGGAAATAAAAAAGTGGTAATAAAATCCGTTTAAAGAATTTATTAATAAATTATATGCTAGAAAATTAATTATTATTAAATCTAGTATATAGGAAAACGGTCTAATATATATGGAAAACCTTCCGGTGTGTCTTTGCACTTATTATGATATATATTTTGAGAAATCTTTGTGGTCTTCTTTTAACAATTCTTCTGTAGATAGGGATTTGAAATATTCATACGTGATTTTCATTCCTTCTTGTCTAGATACTTTTGCTTCCCATCCTAATAATGCTTTCGCTTTGGTTGTGTCTGGTTGACGTTGTAATGGATCGTTTATTGGAAGTGGATGATAAACTACTTTTTGATTGGTTCCTGTAAGTTTGATGATTTCGTCTGCAAAATCTTTAATAGTAATTTCATCCGGATTTCCAATATTCACAGGATATACATAATCTGAATGTAATAATCGGAATATTCCTTCTACTTGATCATCAACATAGCAAAAAGAGCGTGTTTGGCTTCCATCACCAAAAATAGTTAAGTCTTCTCCGCGTAATGCTTGTCCAATAAAAGCAGGAATAACACGACCGTCGTTTAATCGCATTCTTGGTCCGTAGGTATTGAAGATTCTGACAATTCTAGTTTCTACTCCGTGAAAAGTATGATATGCCATTGTTATGGACTCTTGAAAACGCTTAGCTTCGTCATAAACTCCTCTTGGTCCGATGGTGTTTACATTTCCATAATATTCTTCTGTTTGCGGATGAATTAATGGATCGCCATAAACTTCGGAAGTTGATGCAATAAGAATTCTTGCTTTTTTAACTCGTGCTAGACCTAATAAATTGTGTGTTCCTAAAGACCCAACTTTTAGTGTTTGAATCGGAATTTTTAAATAATCGATTGGACTTGCTGGCGAAGCAAAATGCAAAATATAATCTATATCACCCGGAACATGAACAAACTTTGTAATGTCATGATGGTAAAACTCGAAATGTTCTAATTTGAATAAATGTTCTATGTTTTTTAAATCTCCTGTAATAAGATTGTCCATACCTATTACATAATAACCTTCTTTAATAAATCTGTCACAAAGATGTGAACCAAGAAATCCTGCTGCACCTGTAATTAATATTCTTTTCATAATTATAATAGATTTGGTTTTACTATATTAGGTTTTACATTGTTAAACATACAATAAATTGTTATAAAAAAAACAATTCCGCGTTGTCTACAAAAAAAAGACTCTGACAAAAATAGGATTATCATTGTGATTCCAAAAGCAATATGAAGAAAATCTTTTTTAAGAAGACCATTGTTAAGATTCACAAACAACATTATTACTAATAGTAAAACTCCGAAAAGGCCTAATTCAGCAAAAGACTGTATGTATTGATTGTGAAAATTATATTCACCATAATCATAAAACAAATTGTGTTCTTTGGCTTTTTCTCTAATTCTGTATTGAGAAGCTTCTAGTCCGAAACCTTTTAAAAAAAGAGGCTCTTCTTGTAGCATTTCTTTAAATATTCGGGCTTGATACACTCGTAAAGCCGTTCCTGGAAAGAAATCTGTTTGTTGGAATTTAGTATTGGTCCAAGCCTCTTTTATACTGACATTGTGATTTTTTTCTGGTTGCTTGTTTAGTTTTCCTTGTGAAATATTATCAACAAATGCCGTTTCATATTCAACTAAAAATCGGTCTTTAACTTCTTTAACAAAGAAAATAGAAAAGAATAAAAACAAGGATACTGCCGAAATTGTTAGTGCTTTAGTTCCATTGTGAATTTTGGCATAAAACGCATAAAACCAAACAATAATAATAAAATCTACAGTGATAATACTTTTTGATGAAAGAAGAAAAATAAATACGGTTAGTATGGATAGTGCAACTTTTTCAATGTTTTTTTTGTTTTCTATTTGAATAAAATAAAATAAGGCAAACGAAGCAAAAACGGACATGTATATTGCTCCTGGGTCTACTGGAACTAGATTATTATTAAAAAAAATGTTGGTATTATTTGTTTTTGCATAGCCCATACTTGCCATTACAATATAGAAAACAGCATAGAATACCATTCCAAAACCATATATTCTAAATATGTTGTTGAGTGTTTCTTTTGAAAGTTTAGGAATTAAAAAGAAAATAATTGGAATGACTAAAAATGACAATGCTTTTTGAAGTCCTAACAAAGAATCATTATAGCTTTTTGTCCAAATTAAAGACATTGCCATTAAACTAAAAAACAAAATTGGGATTAAAAAAGTTATTTTAAAATTAAAACCTTGACTTTTTTTTAGGAAAACACTTGTAACAACAAGGCTTATGGTAGCAATGCTTACAAAGATGTTTTTTAGTGGTAATGTTATTAGAATTAATGCCATCAAGTATTCTAAAACAGCTTGTTGTTTGTCGTTACTGTCTTTGAGAAAACTTGATAGAGATGTATTAAAGATGCCCATTTATCAATTTAAAATATCTACAAAAATAAACTTATTGTTGTAAACTAAATATAAATGTAGAAAAATGTTTTGTTGCTTTGATTTATTATTTTGTGATTACACAATCTAATGAATACTCTCTAAAAATACTCAGATAAATATTGGAACAAGAAAAGATATTTCTATAAAAGATTTAGCGTATCTAATTAAAGATATTGTGGGTTA
>CANCFZ010000144.1 GCA_947377425.1 Flavobacteriaceae bacterium | reverse complement strand
ATTCTGTAAACTACTTCTGTAGTGCCTTCAGGAAAATCAGCTGATTTAATTACTTTCTTTTCACCTGCACGAAGGTTTATGGTTTCATTGGTGGTACGAATGTTGTCCCAATAACCATCTTTGGATTGTGCCGATGCGAAAGCTACCGCGAAAAAGAAAGCAACTATTTTAAGTTTTTGAACCATTAAGGTATTAATTTTCATTAAGTTTTGATTTTGTTGTTATAAATCAGATGTTGTTTTTGATTCTGATTTCTATTCAATACGAATACAATCTAGCCCTGATTACTTCACATTGTGTTTATTTCCATTTGTGTTCAGTGAACTACGTTTGCAGAGGAAATCCTTTTCTTCTTTTTTCGTTGCCTTCGAGTGCCTCAGGCAACGAAAAAAGAAGAAAAGATTGGAACGGAAAGCAGGAATAGGGTTTACAACAATTAACATGCCATTCGCTCCAGAACTTAAAGCGTGATGCTTTGACCGATTTCTAGTAGCATTAAATCTTTTCCAGCATCGAAGAATTTCTTTTTGGCTTCGTTGTGGTCAATTACAATGTATCCGAAGGTGTCAAAATGCACTCCGAGTACTTTATCGCAATCTACAAATTCGGCTGCGATTATGGCATCTTCTACGTCCATTGTGAAATTGTTTCCTATGGATAGAATGGCTAAATCGAGTTTGGTGCGCATTGGAATGAGTTTCATGTCCATTGTTAGTGCTGTATCGCCCGAAATGTAGATGTTTTTGTGTTCGCCTTCAATGACAAAACCGGCAGGATTACCACCATAGGAACCATCAGGAAAGGAACTGGAATGAATTGCATTTACGATTTTTACTTTTCCGAAATCGAATTGCCAGCTTCCGCCATGGTTCATTGGATGGTGTTGAAATCCTTTTTGACCAAAGTGAGACGCGACTTCATAAGTAGAGACAATTGTTGCATTAGTGCGCACTGCAATGGCTTCTACGTCAAGAATATGGTCTTGATGTGCGTGTGTAAGCAAGATGTAATCTACTTTTAAAGTAGTAATGTTGATGTGACTGGCTTTTGGATTGGCTGTAATAAATGGATCGACAAGTATGTATTTTCCACTTACTTCGATTCCTATGCAGGCGTGTCCGTAAAATGTTATTTTCATAAAAATTTTTAATTAGTGTAATAAATCAACATATCCGACAAAAAGTAAATCAAAGATAACGATAACAAAATAGATAATAAAAAGGTGCTAAGCGCTAGTTTCTTTAATTCTGGATCTAATAATTTTGGTTCTTTATTTTTGGCAACTCTTACCAAATGGGCAATTATTGGAAAATATGCAATTAGGAATAAATATAAATCAAAATTAAATTGTCCAGGATTGGTATCTCGGTAACTGAAATCGAAAATTAATGTAAATACCAAAACCAAAACCATTGCAGAAACAATAAGGAAGAAATGGTATTTCTTAGCCCATGCACCACCATTTTTAACTACTATGGTATTTTTACCCGATTTTCTATCGGATTCTTCGTCGCGCATGTTGTTCAGATTTAGAACGCCAACACTAAGAAAACCAATTGCTGATGCTGGTAAAAGTAGTAACCAATCGATTTGTTTGGCAAACATAAAGTAGATTCCGAATGTGCTTACAATTCCGAAGAATGTAAATACAAATACGTCGCCCAAACCACGATAGCCATAAGGATTTTTACCAACAGTGTATCTAATTGCTGATGCGATTGCTAAAATTCCCAACACGAAGAAAATTATGGAATATAAAAAATATTTGCCTTTGAAGGAAACATAAATTAACATCATTGCCGAAACCAAAGTTAAAAAGGCTGTGATGAAAATAGCGTAACGCATTTCTCCGGGCGTAATCAATCCGCTTTGAATGGCTCGTTTTGGTCCTATTCTATCTTCGTTGTCGGTTCCTTTTACGCCATCTCCATAATCGTTGGCAAAATTGGAAAGAATTTGTAATCCCAAAGTTGTAGAAAGTGCCAAAATCACAATCTTCCAATTGAAAATTCCTTGTGACATAGCATAAAAACAACCTACCAAAATTCCGGAAACCGATAATGGTAAGGTTCTAACTCGTGCGGCTTCAATCCAGTGTTTCATTTTTTTAAAATTTGTTTAAAGGTTTATGAGTTTAAAAGTTTAAGCGTTTATTTCTAATTAAACAACTTTAAACTATATAAACCATTCTTATGGCAACCATTTTTTTTCAAAATTAGGCTTGCGTTTTTCTAAAAAGGCATCTCTACCTTCTTTTGCTTCGTCGGTCATGTAGGCCAAGCGAGTTGCTTCACCAGCAAATACTTGTTGTCCTACCATTCCGTCATCGGTCAAATTCATTGCGAATTTAAGCATTTTAATAGACGTTGGTGACTTGGCTAATATTTCTTGCGCCCATTCGTAGGCAGTATCTTCCAACTCATCGTGAGGAATCACAGCATTCACCATTCCCATATCAAAAGCTTCTTGAGCTGAATAATTTCTTCCCAAAAAGAAGATTTCTCTCGCTCTTTTTTGTCCGACCATTTTAGCCAAATATGCCGAACCATATCCGCCATCAAAACTGGTTACATCGGCATCAGTTTGTTTAAAAATGGCATGTTCTTTACTTGCTAAAGTCAAATCGCATACCACGTGAAGACTATGTCCACCACCAACTGCCCATCCTGGAACTACACAAATTACAGCTTTGGGCATAAAACGAATCAATCGTTGCACATCTAAAATATTTAGTCTGTGATAGCCATCTTCGCCTACATAACCTTGTTGGCCACGAGCTTTTTGATCTCCACCAGAACAAAATGAGAAAACTCCATCTTTAGAACTTGGACCTTCAGCAGAAAGTAACACTACTCCTATTGAAGTATCTTCTTGTGCATCGTGAAATGCTTGTAATAATTCGGCTGTAGTTTTTGGACGAAACGCATTGCGAACATCTGGTCGATTGAATGCTATTCTGGCTACACCATTGCATTTTTTGTATGTAATATCTTCAAATTCCCTTACGGTTACCCAATTGATTAAATTCATCATAAATCTATTTAAAATACAAAAGTAACAAATTCATAATTCATGTCATGCTTTTAATTTTTAATAATAAAAAGTAATTCTAATGTCTTAAAAAAATATCAAAATGGACTAATTTTGAAAGACAAAACGCTTAAAAGAATGTGCATTTTTGTTCGATTCTGTTTAAATCTATTAAATTAGCTTCACAAATTTTAAAACTACAATGAAAAAAATACTTTTCTCAATCGGATTACTTTCTATGGCTTATGGAAGTTATGCTCAAACTTATGAATTTCAAACTATTAAAGATATTGAAGCTAATCCTGTAATTTCTCAAGATAATACCGGGACGTGTTGGAGTTTTGCAACAACTTCTTTTTTAGAAGCTGAAATCATACGATTAACTGGCAAACACATTGACTTATCTGAAATGTACAATGTAAGAAATACTTATCCAAAAAAAGCCTGGAATTATGTAATGCGTCAAGGTAAAGCTCAATTTGGTGAAGGTGCTCTGGCTCATGATGTAATCAATAGTGCACAAGATTTTGGTGTAGTTCCACAAAGTGTTTACAGTGGAAAATTAAATATCGACGAGAAATACAATCATGCTGAAATGACTGCTGTTTTGGAAGCTATGCTAAAAACGTATGTTTCTAATCCTGGAAAGAAATTATCTCCACAATGGAAAGAAGCTATCAATGCTGTTTTGGATGTGTACATGGGTAAAAATGTAACCGAGTTTACTTTTGAAGGAAAAAAATACACTCCAAAGAGTTTTATGGAAGTAACCAAATTGAATTTGAGCGATTATGTTACGATTTCGTCTTACACAAACGAACCTTATTACAAGCCATTTTTGTTGGATATTCCGGATAATTTCTCAAACGGAACTTTTTACAATTTACCTTTAGACGAATTTGTTCAAAATATTGATAATGCTATTGATAACGGATATACAGTTGCTTTAGACAGTGATGTTTCAGAAACTACTTTCTCCGGAAAAGTTGGTGTAGCGGCCGTTCCTGAAAAAGAGGAAGATGCTAAATTAATTTTAACCGAAATTAAACCTGAGAAAACCATTTCGGCAGATTATCGCCAAGCTGAATTTGAAAATTTTGACACACAAGACGATCATTTAATGCACATTGTTGGAAAAGTAAAAGACCAAACTGGAAAAGTGTATTATAAAGTAAAAAACTCTTGGGGTTCAAAAAATGGTAAAGATGGATTTGTATATATGAGCATTTCTTATTTGAAATTGAAAAGTATATCCGTACTTTTGCACAAAGATGGTTTGTTGAAAACCACCAAAACAAAATTAGGATTGTAAATTTATGAATCGATTTTTATCTACCAAAAACACTTTTACTATTGCAATTCTTTGGGGAATTGTATTGTTTTTCATCGTCATGTTAGTATTGAACTATGAAAAAGGAAACTTCCCTATTATTCCAATGATTATTATTTCGGTGGTTACGGGCTTTGTTCTTTGGGTTTTGTTAGATACTCGATATGTTATAAAAAACAATTTTCTTTTGTACCGTTCAGGACCAATTCGTGGTAGAGTTGACATTACTAAAATCAAATCTATAAAACGTTTTTCGGGATTGAATGTTCCAGTAATGTTAAAACCAGCATTAGATACTAAAGGTTTTATTGTGACTTACAATCAATTTGATGATTTGTTTATTTCACCCAAAATGAGTGACATTTTCATTGAGGAAATTAAGAAGATTAATCCGCAGATTGAGGTTATTTAAATATATAAGGTAAGTATGATGCTTACCTTTTTTTTACCCTATCTTAACCGAAGTCATAGTAAGCGAACCGCCAACTGGCTTATCATTAAAGAAACTAACGGCATCTTTATTGTCTTGCAAAGCGATGCTGTATAACAACGGATAATAATGATCAGGCGTTGGAATGGCTAATTTTGCTGCTGCGTTTAATTTTTCATAATCAATTAACGATTTGAAATCATTATTCCCAATTTTTTCTTTGAAGATTGTATTCATTTCTATTGCCCAATCAAAACCATATTCTGGTTCTTGCAGTTTATCCCAAGCTACCATTCGAAGGTTGTGCACCATATTTCCGCTTCCAATAATCAGAACTCCTTTTTTTCTCAAAGAAGCTAATTGTTTTGCCAAATCATAATGGTATTGTGGCGGTTTGTTATAATCAATACTCAATTGCAATACTGGAATATCTGCATTGGGATACATGTGTCGAACAACAGTCCATGTTCCGTGATCTAAACCCCAATCGTGGTCTAATCCGACTTGAGTTGATGTAATTAATTCGGATGTTGCTTTTGCCAATTCTGGACTTCCTTTTGCAGGATATTCAACATCAAACAACGCCTGAGGAAAACCACCAAAATCATGAATAGTTTTTGGATTTTCCATGGCTGTAATGTGAGTTCCGTTTGTCAACCAATGCGCTGAAATGACTAAAACAGCTTTAGGTTTCGGAATTTCTTTTCCGAATTTTGCCCAAGTTCTCGAAAACTCGTTGTCTTCAATTCCATTCATTGGCGAACCGTGACCAATAAATAATGCTGGAAGTTTGTTGTCGTCTTCTTTTAAATCTTTAGTCCAACTGTACAAAGGCTGTAGTGATGCCATAGCTGCTCCTCCTATTAATGTTTTTATGAATGCTTTTCGTTCCAATGCTTTGACATTTGTATATACAAATATATGATTTTTTGAAACAAAACTTGTACAATAAGAAAATATTAACATTAAAAAAACCGCAGATTCGCAAATTAAAAAAATTTCATTTTGCGAATTTGCGGTAATTCATCTTATTTAAAACTATTAGTAATTGTTTTAAGATTGATTTACTTGAATTCTCCTTAAAAGAAGTACTGAAACTAAATATAATATTAAAATTTGCAATGAGCTAATAATAGAAAAAATAGAAGTCCAA
>CANCFZ010000143.1 GCA_947377425.1 Flavobacteriaceae bacterium | reverse complement strand
TCATTTGTCTTCTCAGCAAGTGATAGAAATTGGCTGGCGTTGTACAATCGGCAACGTACATGTTGTGACGTGCACAAAGTTGCAAATAACGTTCCATTCTAGCAGAGGAATGTTCGGCACCTTGACCTTCGTATCCGTGAGGTAATAATAAAACAATTCCGTTTTGGTTGTTCCATTTATCTTCTCCACAAGAAATATATTGGTCTAACATGATTTGGCAACCGTTAGAGAAATCTCCAAATTGTGCTTCCCAAATTGTTAACGTTTTTGGCGATGCTAAGGCATATCCATAATCAAATCCTAAAACTCCATATTCTGATAATAATGAATTGTAGATTTGAAATCTTCCTTTACTATTTTTTAAAGTATCTAAAAGAATTACTTCTTCTTCGCTATCTTCTACTTTCACAACGGCATGACGGTGCGAAAAAGTCCCTCTTTCTACGTCTTGTCCCGAAACACGAACATCATATCCTTCATACAATAGCGAACCATAAGCCAATGTTTCTGCAGTTCCCCAATCGATAACATTATTATCGTACATGGTTTTTCTGTCGGAAACAATTTTAGATATTTTATTGATAAATTTTTTATCTGATGGCAATGAAGAAACAACTCCAATGATTTCGTCTAATTGTTTTTTATCAAATTTTGTATCGACTTTTTGAAGCATTACATCATCAGAAACTTGAACATAACCTTGCCATTCATCTTGCATAAATGGTTTGATAATGGTTAAACTTTTCTTACGAGACGCTTCTAAATTTTGATCTAAATCGGCTTTATAATCGTTTTCAATTTTTGTTAAATATGCCGCATCTACAATTCCTGCGCTGATTAATTTTTCAGCATAAATCTCTCTTGGATTTTGGTGTTTAGCAATGATTTTATACAAAACAGGTTGTGTAAAACGTGGTTCATCACCTTCGTTATGACCGTATTTTCTATATCCTAACAAGTCAATAAATACATCACGACCAAATTCCATACGGAAATCTAAAGCAAATAACATCGCATGAACTACAGCTTCGGCATCATCAGCATTAACGTGAAGTACTGGCGACAAAGTAACTTTAGCCACATCGGTACAATAAGTTGACGAACGCGCATCTTGATAATTAGTTGTAAAACCCACTTGATTGTTGATTACAATGTGAATAGTTCCACCTGTTCTGTAACCATCCAATTGTGCCATTTGTACAATTTCATACACAATTCCTTGTCCAGCAACTGCAGCATCTCCGTGAACGGCAATTGGCAATACTTTAGAAAAATCGTTTGGAAAATGATGGTCTTGTTTGGCACGAGCAATTCCTTCAATAACGGCTCCAACCGTTTCTAAATGCGATGGATTGGGAGCTAAATTAAGATTGATTTTTTTGCCCGATTCGGTAGTTCTCTCAGAAGTTAAACCCAAATGGTATTTTACGTCACCATCAAAATATTCTTGATCGTAATCTTTACCGTCAAATTCTGAAAATATATCTTGTGTATTTTTACCAAAAATATTGGCTAAAATATTCAATCTTCCTCTGTGCGCCATTCCCATAACGAAATGTTCTACACCTTTTTCGGCAGCCGCTTCAATAACAGCATCTAAAGCTGGAATGATGCTTTCGCCACCTTCAAGAGAAAAACGTTTTTGACCTACATATTTAGTATGAAGGAAATTTTCAAATGAAACCGCTTCGTTTAGTTTTCCTAAAATGTGTTTCTTTTGGTTTGCATCAAAATTAGGAAGGTTGTCATTGATGTTTATTCTGCTTTGAATCCACTGAATTACTTCAGGTTTTCTCATGTACATATATTCAATTCCAATATGTTGACAATACACATTTTTAAGATGAGTAATAATATCTTTTAAGGTTGAAGGTTGATGACCAAGTACTTTAGCCGCATCAAAAACGGTATTTAAGTCAGCATCAGAAAGATTAAAATTTACTAAATCTAAATTGGGTTCGTAAGTTCTTCGGTCACGAACTGGATTGGTTTCTGTAAAAAGGTGACCACGAGTTCTGTATCCATCAATAAGTTTTAAAACATTAAATTCTTTTTGAAGTTTTTCAGAAACTTGACCGTTGTCTGATGAATTTGCTGCGTAAGTTGCTATTTGTGCTCCAGCATTTTCTTCGTTATACGTTTCCATTCCAAAGTCGAAACCTTGAAAAAATGCTCTCCAGCTAGGCTCAACAGCGTCTGGATTTTGAGTATATTGTTCGTATAAATCGGCAAAAAATTGGGTATGTGCTGCATTTAAAAAGGAAAACCTATCCATAATTATATATATAAGTACTCTTGTAGTTAAAAAAATCAATGCAAAAGTAAAATATTTATAACAATGTTTCAATGTTTTTGCTACTTTTATCTCGCTAATTAAATATATACATTGGTATGAAAAAGAATTCTATAAAAAAATTAACAAAAGCATTGTCAATTTTGTTTTTCATCTGTTTAAATTTTGGTGTTTATGGACAACAAATTGATCAAAAGAAACAAAAAAGTGACTTTTGGGATCATGTAAAATTTGGTGGCGGTTTTGGTTTGAGTTTAGGAACTGGATTTACTGATGTTACTATTGCTCCGAGTGCTATTTACAATTTCAATAGCTATGTTTCACTTGGTGCAGGATTGCAAGGAAGCATCGTTTCTCAAAAAGATTATTACAGTTCTGGAATTTATGGCGCCAGTATAATTACACTTTTCAACCCGATTGAACAAGCTCAAATTTCATTAGAATTGGAACAAGTTCGAGTGAATAATACCTATAGAAATTTAACAACAGGCACATTAAAAGATAATTTTTGGAACACCGGATTGTTTGTTGGCGTAGGTTACCGAATGGAAAACGTTACAGTTGGAATGAGATACAATGTGCTTTTCAACAAAGATAAAAATGTGTATAGTGATGCTTTGATGCCGTTTATTAGGGTTTATTTTTAATAATTATTTCGAAACCAAACCTTCATCCATTCTCGTTTTAAAATTAAAAAAGAAACTTGCTCGGATAGTTCCACTAAATCAGAACCATCTAATTGTTTTATGGCTTCTTCTGGAACATCAACTATGTAAAGCAAACTTAAATATTCTGCAAACTTGTATTGAATCAATCGATAGATTTTTTCGTGGAGTTGCACTTTTAGTTCGTGCGGCGTAGTGCTTTTTGGTAAATCAATTGGTTCATTAGCAAAATTAAAATCCTTATTTAATTGCTCAATGAGTTTGTTGTACAAGTTTTCTTTTTCTGCTTCAGAAAGTAAGTGGTCGATTGATATTGGAGCGATATACATGTTAAATCACAAAATTAAAAATCCAAATTCTAAACTTTAAACAAGAATCCCATTGGAATTTGGGATTTAAAAAATTGGAATCTCTATTACACATTTCGATTCATCAAATTTTCTCCAAAAAGGTGTAGAATTTCTTTTTTATCAGGAGATATTTTCATTTGTTCTAAAGTATCAAATGCTTTAAAAGTATATTCTTGAATGGCAACTTGAGTCGCTTCGGAAGCACCAGTTGTGTTAAAAATCTCTTTAACAGAATTTATTTTATCGCCATTATCACTAGGATGAATCGAAAATAAATGCAATAATTGTTCTTTCTCCTGAACTTGTGCAAATTGGATTGCTTTTAAATACAAATACGTTTTTTTGTTTTCAATAATATCACCACCAACTTGTTTTCCAAAGGTTTCTGGATCACCAAAAGCATCTAAATAATCGTCTTGTAATTGAAATGCTATTCCTAAATTCAATCCGAAATCATAAATCAAATTCGCATTTTCTTCTGAAGTTTCGGCTACAATTGCGCCCATTTTCATTGCAGCACCAACTAAAACGGCGGTTTTGTATTCAATCATTTTTAGATATTCTGGAATGGTAACATCGTCGCGACTTTCAAAATCGACGTCGTATTGCTGTCCTTCACAAACTTCAAGAGCGGTTTTACTGAACAGTTTTGCCAATTCTCTAAAAATCTTTGGCTCGTATTCTTCAAAGTGTTGGTACGCCAAAATCAGCATCGCATCGCCAGATAAAATTCCGGTATTAATATCCCATTTTTCATGAACTGTTTCGTTTCCTCTTCGCAAAGGCGCATCATCCATAATATCATCATGAACCAATGAAAAATTATGAAAAACTTCAATAGCAGTTGCTGCTGCCAACGCTTTTTTACAATCTACATCAAAGACTTCTGTAGCCATTAATGTTAAAATAGGACGCATTCGTTTTCCGCCAAGAGATAAAATATATTCAATGGGCTGGTATAAATTTTTCGGTTCTTTTGTCAAATGCAATTCCGAAAAGTAGTCTGAAATAAGTTCTTGATAGTGAGAAAGTGCGTGCATTTTTAATTTATGAGTTTATTGGTTTAGAAGGTTATACTTTCTAAATCTTAACATAGATAATTCTACAAAAGTAAATCATTTTTCAAAATAAACTCATAAACAAATAACCTCATAATTTTTTTTCAAATGTTAAATTTATGTAAATACTTTGGAAACTATTTTAGTATTAAAAGTTTCCGTTTTATATTTGCACTCGAATTTGAAATTAAAATGAAAGATAAAATCATCAAAAAAGCTACAGAAATGTTCTTGAAATTAGGTTTCAAAAGCGTGACTATGGATGATATTGCTTGCGAAATGTGTATTTCTAAAAAAACTATTTACAAATATTTTCACAACAAAGAAGTTCTTATTGAAGAAGGAACCGAAATTATTCATCAAAAAATACATACCATAATTGATGAAATTGTAGCAAAAAACTACAACGCCATCGAAGAAAATTTTGAAATTAGAAGAATGTTCAAAGAAATGTTTCAAACTATAAATGATTCACCAATTTATCAACTAAAAAAACATTATCCGGAAATTCATTCCAAAATGATTGCTAATGAATTGGAAGATTGTAACACGATGTTCAAACAAAACATCATTAAAGGAATGGAGCAAGATTTATATAGAAAAGATTTGGATGTTGATATTTATGCTAAATTTTACTATATGTTAATTTTTTCAATTAAAGAAAATACACAACTAGAAAGTGAAGCAAACAAACTAGAAACACATGTGTTAGAATATCATACCAGAGCTATGGCAACACCAAAAGGAATTATTGAACTCGAAAAACAATTATCAAATCTAAATATATAATTATCAATTCATGAAAAACAAATTAGTATTAATCGTCTTTTTATTTGCGGGCTTTATAAACGCTCAAGATAAAAAACAAAGCTATTCATTCAGTTTAGATCAAGCAATAAGTCATGCCTTGACCAACAATAGAACGGCTATAAACGCTGGTCGTGATATAGAAATGGCTAAAAAGAAAAAATGGGAAACAACCGCAATGGGTTTACCACAAATTAATGGAATTGTTACTTATCAGAACAATTTTAAACTGCAAACATCACTTTTACCAGCACAAATATTTGGAGGTCCAGCCGGTGAATTTGCCGAAGTTACCTTTGGAACAAAACACAATGGAGGAGGTAGTTTGTCGTTAACTCAATTGATTTTTGATGGTTCATATCTTGTGGCTTTACAAGCTTCAAAAACGTATCTTCAGTTTTATGAAAATTACAAAGTAAAAACGGATACCGATGTTAGAGAATTAATAATCAACTCGTATGGTAATGTTTTATTAGCCGATGAAAGTGCTCAAATTCTTCAAAAAAACAAAGCAATTTTAGAAAAAACGCTTTTTGATACCGATCAAACTTTTAAAAATGGTCTTATTGAAGAAGAAAACGTAGAACAGCTAAAAATCACATTGTCATCTGTAAATAGTAACATAAATTATGTGACTAGACTTAAAGACATCAGCTTAAAAATGTTGAAAGTAAATTTAGGAATTGATATTGATTCCGATTTGGCTTTAACCGATAAATTAGATGTTCTAGCACAAAATAATTTGGATTTAGCATTAAAAAGTTCCGAATTCAATGCGTCAAGTAACATCAATTATATTATAAC
>CANCFZ010000142.1 GCA_947377425.1 Flavobacteriaceae bacterium | reverse complement strand
ATAAATATCGCCACTTTCTGCTGCATTCTGAATTTTATTTCGTGTTGAATTGGGAACCATCAACATCAAATATTTATCAATTCTTAAAAAGGCTTGACCTTTGGGCACATCAAATCTATAATGTTCAAAAAGTTCTTCTTCGGGTTCTTGAAAATCAATATTATTGCTCATTTGGAATTGTATCTGTTGGTATATCTGCTTTTGGAATAGAATCTAACTCAGTATCATCAAAAACTACTTTTCCGTCGCCAAGTACTAAATCAATTTTGGATGATTTGAGTACTTTAGTTCCGGGTTTTATTTTTTTACCGTTCATCCACATTTCAAGAACCATATCTTTTCCAATATAAGGAATGTATTTTATAGTTCCTTCTTGCAAACCAATAGCTTTTAATGTTGGAACGGCTTGGCGATAGGTTTTTTCAATCAAATCGGGCACGGCAACCATTTTAAAAGTGGACGCATTTAATTTTACATAAATAGTTCTACCTCCTTTTACTTTTGAACCCGCAGTTGGCTCCTGTTGAACAACAGTTAACTTTGGAAAATTAGGATTATAATAAACTGTATCAATTATCTGATAATCTAAATCAAGTTCGTCTAGCTTCTGTTCGACTTGGTCTGGATTCAGTTTAGCCAAATTTGGAACCGTAATTTCATCACCATGATTAGTAATAAATGTTATCCAATGAAAAAACAAAAAAGCGATGGTTCCAACGATAGCCAATGCGGCTAAAACTTGTGCAACAAAAACTTTACTCGTTAGATATTTTCTTAAACTCATAAAAATAGTATTTATCGCAAAGATATAATTTTTAGTTTCAACAATTGTGCTATTTTTGTATAGTAATTAAAATAAAATCGCAATGAACGTAGCTGTTGTTATGGGCGGATATTCAGACGAATCTGTAATATCTTTACGAAGTGGTCAATTGATTTTGAATCACTTAGACAAATCAAAATACAAGCCTTTTGAAGTACACATTCTGTTAAACGAATGGTACTGTTTGATTGACCAAATAAAATATCCCATCAACAAAGCTGATTTTTCGTTTACAAAAGATAATGAAGTAGTTAAATTTGATGTGATTTCAAACACCATTCATGGAACTCCTGGCGAAGATGGACACCTGCAAGCCTATTGGGAATTATTAGAAATTCCGTACACAGGTTGCGGATTTTATCAATCGAGTTTGACGTTCAACAAGCGAGATACACTTTCGGTTTTATCAAAATTTGATATTCCAAAAGCACAATCCATTTATTTATCAAAAGGCGATGCTATTGATGGAACACAAGTTGCAGAACAATTAGGATTACCGTTTTTTGTAAAACCAAATCAATCGGGAAGTTCATTAGGAGTTTCAATGGTTTCAACATTAGATGATTTTCAAAAAGCATTGGATTTTGCTTTTGCTGAAGACAACGACATTTTAATAGAATCCTATTTAAACGGAAGAGAAGTATCGGTTGGAGTCATTAAATACAAAGGTGAAACCAAAGTCATGGGAATTACAGAAATTCTTTCACAGAATAGTTTCTTTGATTATGAAGCCAAATATTTAGGAAAATCCGAAGAAGTTACACCAGCCAATATATCCAATGAAATAAAAAACCGTGTAGAAGAAACTGCTAAAAAAGTATATGAAGCATTAGGAATGACTGGTTTTTCGAGAACCGATTTTATCATTATGAATGATATTCCGCATTTTATAGAAATCAATACCAATCCGGGATTATCGCCACAAAGTATTTTTCCGCAACAAGCAGCCTATTTAAAAATGGCAATGAGCGATTTGTTGGATAATGAAATTAGTTTAGCTTTACAACGAAAACCAATTTGGAAAAAGTAATTTATAGTGGTATTAGTTGGAACAAGTAACAGAATAATTAAAAAAGGCGAAGCACATAATGTTACTTGTCCTTACTGTCATTCCAATACAACAATGAATTATAAAGTTCATAACAAATATGCTCAATTAACGTTTATTCCTTTATTTCCAGTTGAAAAATATGCAGAAGTTTATTGTAATACTTGCAATCAAGAAATTGGATTAAAGGATTTAGATGAAAATACATTGTCAAAATTAGCAAAAGAAAATAATGATTTAAGAAGTCCTTTATGGATGTTTTTTGGTAGCTTTGCTATAGTGTGTGGTCTTATTTATGGTTTGTATAGTTATTTTAAATCTGATACTAAAACAGCTTTACTCATTAAAAATCCAATGATTGAAGATGTTTATTACATGAAAGATGCTAAAGGATATTACTATACTTTCAGAATCGATAACATTAAAAAAGACAGTATTTATACCACTGAAAATGATTATCAAGTTGATGCACCTTATGATATAGACGATATAAATATTTTAGAAAATTATACGAATCAAAAAAGTAATTTTTCTAAAAAAGATTTGATTAAACTTTATAATTCAGAGGAAATTATTTCAATAAAAAGAAACTAACCAAAACAAAAACTATGATATTTTACGGAACAAAAGCCAGCAACTTAAAAAACGGACAAATCATAAATATTGATTGCCCTTCCTGTGAAACTAATGCACCATTCAAATACAGCGTATTTGGAAAATATGCTCATATTTATTGGATTCCACTATTTCCAATTAGTAAAATAACGGTTGCCGAATGCAATTCTTGTAAAAAAACCTATGAATTCAAAGAATTATCAGAAAGCATCAAAACTAAATTCCAAAGAGAAAAAGAAAAAAGTCCAGTAAAATTTCCTGTTTGGATGTTTTCGGGATTGTTCGTTATTGCTGCTTTGGTAGGATTTGGTGTATACAAATCAAACGAAACTGATAAAAACGAAGCTGAATTTGTTAAAAATCCAAAAGTCGGTGATGTCTATTCTATCAAAGTTTCTGATGCTCATTTCACTTGTGCGCGAGTAGATAAAATTGATACAGACAGCGTGTATCTTACTGATAATGATTATGAAACAGATCAATCTACAGGAATAGATGATATAGATGTTACTAAAAATTATACCACTGAAAAAGAAGTCTTGACCAAAAAAGAAATACAAGATGCTTTCAAGAAAGAAAAAATATTTGCAATAACTAGAAAATAATGAAAAGAGCAATTTTCCCAGGATCGTTTGACCCAATTACAAACGGACATTATGATATTATCAAAAGAGGAATTTCTTTATTTGATGAAGTAATTGTTGCCATCGGAATCAATGCCGAAAAGAAATACATGTTTTCATTGGAAGATAGAAAACGTTTTATAGAAGAATCTTTTAAAGACGAACCCAAAGTAAAAGTCATTACTTATGAAGGTTTAACAATTGATTTATGCCGTAAATTAGATGCTCAATTCATACTTCGTGGTTTGCGTAATCCAGCCGATTTTGAATTTGAAAAAGCCATTGCCCACACCAACAGGAGATTGTCTAAAATAGAAACTGTTTTCTTATTGACAGCTTCTAAAACTTCTTATATTTCGTCGAGTATTGTAAGAGATGTTATTAGAAATGGTGGAGATTATACGGTTTTGGTTCCTGATTCGGTGAGGATATAAGTCAATTCATATTTTTTCTGACTTTAGATTAATCGCGTTGTTTGTCATTCCGTAGGAATCTAAAAAACTATTTTTGAATAAAATAATTGATTATGATTGAATACACTGAAGGAATATATACTTTTTATGTATATATTTTAACAAATAAAAACAGAACAGTTTTATATACAGGTGTAACAAATAACTTGAAATTGCGATTACACCAACACGAAACTAAATTAAACTCAAATAGTTTTACTGCTCGTTATAATGCTCATTTTTTAATTTATTTTGAAAAGTTTAGCTGGATTCAATTAGCTATAGAAAGAGAAAAAGAAATTAAGAATCTTTCAAGAGAGAAAAAGTTGAATTTAATAAAAGAAATTAATTCAGATTTAGAGTTTTGGAATTATCATTTTAAATAATAGATTCCTACGGAATGACAAACTGAATGGAATGACAAACTATGAACTAATTTTCTAAAAAATCTAAGACTCTTCCTTCTTAACCACCTTTCTTGCCACTTCAATCTTAAACTTTTTCCCTTTCATTTTTTCATCACGAATATTGGAAAGGAATTCCTTAACCTTTTTTGATTTTACAGCGGCAAATGAAATGAAATCTTTAACTTCAATCAAACCTAAATCACCTTTTTCCAATTTTCCTTTTTGAGAAAAGAAACCTACTATATCAATTTTATTTAACTTGTTTTTCTTTCCACCACTAATATATATTGTCTGAAATTCTGGTGCTTTTGGCAACGTTGTTGAATTCTCTACATTCAAAACTGGCATTTTATAATCTAGATACTCCATCTTTTTCTCACTTTCATGAGCGATAATATAAGCCGTTCCAGAAGCTAACATTCTGGCGGTACGACCATTTCTATGAGTGAACTCGTCTTCTTTTAAAGGTAAATGATAATGAATAACATGCTTCATTTCTGGAATATCTAATCCACGTGCTGCTAAATCAGTAGTAATTAAATAACTCACACTTCCATTTCGGAATTGAATTAAAGCACGTTCACGCTCGTCTTGATCCATTCCGCCATGATAATACGTCGAATAAATTCCTTTTTCGTTTAGTGTATCACTTATTCTTTCGGCCGCATCACGATGGTTGCAAAAGATAATTGCAGCTTCCGATTTTAACGAACAAAGCAAATGGAACAATGAATTGATTTTATCTTTCTCTTTAGAAACCACCATTTTTAAAGAAAGATTGGAGTTTTCTTCTTCGCTTGGAATAAAATCTAAAACTGTTGGATTGATAACTCTAGTATATTTTGGAATTTCAATATCAGACGTTGCCGATACCAAAACACGTTTGTTTAACTTATTCAATCTAGCAATGATAAACGACATTTGCTCATGGAAACCCAGTTGCAATGATTTATCAAATTCGTCTAAAACTAAAGTTTGAATGTTATTTGTAGAAAAAGTTCCTCTATCAATATGATCGGCAATTCGTCCCGGAGTTCCAATTAAAACCGCTGGTGGATTGGATAAATTCTTGATTTCTGTTTCTATGGAATGTCCGCCATAGCAAACATTTACTTTATAATCGGTTCCCATTTTTTTCCAAACTTGTTCGATTTGCAAACCTAATTCACGCGAAGGAACTAAAATTAAACACTGAACATTTTTGCAATCGTCTTGTAGCATTTCGAATATTGGAAGTAAAAAAGCTAAAGTTTTTCCTGAACCAGTTGGAGATAATAATAAAACATTGGCATCATTCAAAATAGCATCTTGTGCCATTTCTTGCATTTCGTTTAAGCTTTCAATACCTAAATTTAAAAGTAAATTGGTAGAATGTGGATTTGTATACATTTTGCAAAGGTAATTGCAATTTATGAATTATAAGTTTAAAATTTTAAACACATAGAGTCATAGAAATTATTAAAATTAAATTAGATTTTGATATTATGGTTTTCATTCTCTTCTATAAACAACAACTTGATATTCTCATACGAATTATTCAAAGCTTGCTTGATTTCCTCTGGATTTAGCCAAGCAACTTTTTCAATTCCTTCATTAGCTTGTGGAATTAATTCGCCTTCAAAATCGGTTTTCATTTCAAACCAATGGGTGATTTTTAATCTGTAAACACCATTTCTTTTAAAAACGTGATAGGTTTTTTGAAGTCTATTTGTGATTGTCAATTGACCAACTCCTGTTTCTTCCTCTACTTCTCTAGTCGAACAGTCTTCAATTTCTTCGCCTTTATCGCAACCACCTTTGGGCAAATCCCATTTTCCATTCCTGAAAATAAACAAAACTTCACCTTTTTTATTGTAAACCAATCCTCCACCAGCTTTTTTTACTGGAATTTTTTCTTTTACTTTTTTAAGAATTTCTTTTTCATCTGGATAGTATAAATAAGCTTTCTTAATCTTATTATTGAACATTTTAACAATAAGTTGTTCAATGTCTACACTTTCGAGTAAGAACAATTGGAAGTCGGTTTCCTTTGC
>CANCFZ010000141.1 GCA_947377425.1 Flavobacteriaceae bacterium | reverse complement strand
ATTTCTTTTAAGGGTCGTTGGAGATGACAACGTTGATAGGCTATAGATGTAAAGGCAGTAATGTCATAGTCGAGTAGTACTAATAACCCGTAAGTTTATGTGCAATTTTCCTCCCGATGCAAATCGGGAGGGAGAATCTTTCTTTAAATTATTTTTTCTTTATCTCAGTATGTTAAGATATTATGTATTGTTGACGTATAAATTACGTCACCCTTGCAAACCTCTTAAGGTGGTTATTGCGTCGGGGCTCACCTCTTCCCATTCCGAACAGAGAAGTTAAGCCCGATTGCGCAGATGGTACTGCAATTTGTGGGAGAGTATGTCGCCGCCTTTCTTTTTAAACACCCTATTCATTTATTTGAATAGGGTGTTTTGTTATATATAATTTTTAGCAACTGAAATGTAGTATATCTACAATATCTGAATATTGTTTTGTTTTTTTATTGAATTTTCTAATATGAATACAATCACAGATAAATTCAAAATTAATTTCAGTAGTGCTAAATACTTCTTTAGTTTTATTCATTCTTTCTTCATTTAATCCTCTAGCAATAGTCATGTGAGCATGAGCACTTTTAATATCAAAACCTATTGATTTATGTATATCAATAATAATATTATTAAGATATTGTTGAGATTTTTCATCAGGTGAAATAAAAAAAGTTGAATAACCGAAAGAACTAAAAGAATTGAATCTAACTTTTTGAGAATTAATAGTTGTACAAAAATCTTTTATTTGATCTATGTATAGCCCGAAAGTAAGCTCATTTTCTAGATTAATTAATGTTATATCAGCATTTGAATTCGCACTTCCATACCAACTAATCTTATCTTGCAATGTTTTCTTAAAAGATTTTATTAAAATTATCTGTTCAATAGTTGGGAAAATGACTAAAGAATAAAGAGGTATTTGTTTCATAATAAAAAACTTAAACAGTTTTTAAAGGGTAAGAGCAATCATTTTGAATTGGACAATCAAAACATTTAGGATTTGTTGGTCGACAAATTTCTCTTCCTAAAAAAGAAATCGCCATTCCAATTTCTCCCCAAATTTCTTTCGGTAATAGTTGCATTAAATGCTTTTCAATTTTGTTTCCATCTTTAGCTTCGTCACAAAGACCAATTCTTGGTGCAACTCTTATAACATGTAAATCTGCGATTATGCCTTTAGCTGTAACTTTCATTTCTCGCATTATAACATTTGCAGATTTTCTTCCAATTCCTTTTAATGCAATTAAGTCATTAAGATTGGTTGGAATATTTATATTGCTTTTTAAAGTTTGAGCAATTTCAATTAGCCAACTTGCTTTAGTGTTGAAGTTTCTAACTTTACTTACATACGGAATTAAATCTTCAACAGTCGCAGATGATAATGTTTCTAAATTCGGAAACTGCTCAAAAAAAGCAGGTGAAATTTTGTTAACATTGGCATCAGAATCTTGTGCAGATAAAATAACGGCTACCATCAATTGATATAAATTCACATAATTTAAAGGATGCTTTTTACCTTTATATTTATCAATTAATGGTTGTAATTTTTCAGTCCAATTATTTGTGTTTTCAAATAAGTCCATAATTATTGCTTTATATATTCAACAATTCGTTTTATAACTTCTGTATTTCCTAAAATTTTTCGATGACCTAAATTTTTAGTAATCATCAATTCTGAAATATTTAAGTTTTCTTTAATGTTATAAGATGCTTTTACATTAACATCTTCATCGTTTTCATCGTGAATAATTAGTACAGGAATTGAAACTTCTTTAGCAGCATTTGAAGCAGAGTAATAATCCATCTTAACCTTATATTTTCCCTCAAAATAATCTCTTAATTTGATGCCAATTTCGGATTTTAATTTTAACTTCAAAATAAAATCATCAATAATATCTTGAATGATATCCCCATTTCCAATGATTACTGCTTTTTTGACTTTCAGATTTTCTCTAATTGCATTCAAAATAGACATTCCTCCAAGTGAATGACCAATAGCGAATTCAAATGATCCAAATTGTTTTTCTAATTCCAAAATGGAAGCAATAAACTCAATCATTATTGATGAATTTCCTTTGGATTTTCCATGAGCAGGTGCGTCAAAACTTATCGTTGAATATCCTAAATTTACTAATTCATCTGCAATTTTAACTAACTGTGTTCCTCTACCAGACCAACCATGTACCAGTAAAATTTTCTTGTCACTTTTTCCATAATGGTAGACTACAATTTCTTTATTTATTGAAGAGACGAAAACACTTTCCTGAACGCTTTCTTTATCCATTTGAAATTCACGTTTAGGAATTTTATGTTTTATTGGTGTCGTAAATAATTTTGCTACAAACTTCGTTACTAATTTTGATGAAATTACCTCTAATAATTTAGCGGTTATCAATATCATCTTCGGAATTTTCAATGTTTGGGCTTGTATTTCTTTATTTTTTGACATTTTAATAAATTTTTAATGCAAGTTACTTTAATTTGTGTTTTTTTTATACATTAGACATCATTAAATTAAAGTTAAAATGCAAAATCAAAAACGCGTAATAATTGAAAATATATTGCCTCAATTAGACAATGGGGCATTTTTTATAAAAAGAATTGTAGGTCAAAAAGTTAATGTCACAGCAGATATAATTTCTGACGGACATGATGTTATGGAAGCTGTCGTTCAATATAAATTTGAAAAAGATAAAAAATGGTCTGAAGTTAGAATGAATACTTTGACAAATGATGCTTTTGAAGCTACTTTTTTAGTTGAAAAACAAGGATATTATTCTTATTTTGTAGAAGCTTGGATTGATTATGCCTTGAATTGGCACTATGGAATTGGTAAAAAAATCAATGATAATCAACACGTAAAATCGGAATTATTAGAAGGAGTAGAGTACATAAAACCTTTAATATCTAAAGTTTCTCCTTCAGATAAAAAATATTTGAATGAAGTTATTGATTTATTTTCAAATGAAGCTAGTTATGATAAAGCTATAATAGAAGCAGTTTCAGACAAATTAAAAAGTATCTTCAAACAAAATCCTTCCAAATTTTTAGCCAATCAAACTCAAGAACTAAAAGTTTATGTTGATAGACAAAAGGCGTTATTCAGTACTTGGTACGAGTTTTTTCCTCGTTCGGCTTCAAGTGAAGAAGGTAAGCACGGAACTTTTAAAGACTGTGAAAAATTATTACCTCGTGTGGCTAAAATGGGATTTGATACTTTATATTTCCCACCAGTGCATCCAATTGGAGAAGTAAACCGTAAAGGAAAAAATAACGCAACTGATGCTAATCTTGGAGATGTTGGTTCGCCTTGGGGAATTGGTTCGCAATATGGCGGTCACAAATCTATTCATCCTGAATTGGGAACTATTGATGATTTTAAATCGATGGTGAATACAGCCAAAGAGTTCGGAATTGAAATCGCAATGGACTTTGCACTTCAAGCAGCACCTGATCATCCTTATGTAAAAGAATTTCCACAATGGTTTAAATGGCGCCCTGATGGAACAGTGCAATATGCTGAAAATCCCCCAAAAAAATACCAAGATATTTTACCTATTTACTTTGAAAGTGACGACTGGAAAAACCTATGGAAAGAGTTGTTAGATTGTGCTTTATTTTGGGTTGAAGAATGCGGAATTAAAGTGTTTCGTGTTGATAATCCTCATACAAAACCGTTCTATTTTTGGGGTTGGTTAATTGCCGAAATAAAGAAAAAACATCCAGATGTATTGTTCTTAGCAGAAGCTTTCACGCGTCCAAAAATTATGCACGAGTTAGCTAAACAAGGTTTCACACAATCGTATTCTTATTACACTTGGCGAAATACTAAAGCAGAATTACAAGAGTATTTAACCGAACTTACACAAACCAATCAAAAGGAATTTTTCCGTCCAAACTTTTGGCCAAATACTCCCGATATTAACCCTTTTCCATTGCAAGGAGCAAACGAAAGTACTCATTTACAAAAGTATTTTCTGGCAGCTACATTAAGTTCTTCTGTTGGGATTTATGGACCAATATTCGAATACATGGTTTCTGATGCATTACCAGGAAAAGAAGAATATATGGACAGCGAAAAATACCAAATTCGCCTTTGGGATTGGAACAAAGAAAACAAAATCACACTCTTAATTGCTAAGATAAATCAAATTAGAAAAGAGCAAATATCATTGCAACAAACAAACAATATTGAGTTTTGTGATACCGATAATGACCAAGTTATTGCTTTCTATAAATTTGACGATAACAAAGAAAATGAAACTTTAATGATTGCCAGTTTAGATGCTTATTATGCTAAACAAGCTATGGTTAGGTTGCCGTTGCAGTCACTTGGAATTAATGCAGGACATCCAGTAAATGTCATTGATTTAATCACCGGAAATAGTTACATTTGGGATAAAGAATGGAATTTTGTCGAATTGCATCCAACCTTGCCATTCCATCTATTTAAAATTCAGAAATAGAATAACAACAACCAAACAAGCATAAAACCTCTTACCATGAAAAACGATAATCAAGAAACTTTTTCAGCTCCATTTGTTTTCAAAAATGAATGGAAAGATGCCTTCAAAGACGATGAATTTATTAAAATATTTTCATCTGATATCTTAGAAAACTACATCATCAACAAGAGATGGTATGGTGGAAAAGCAAGCACCTTAAAGTATATTGAAGTCGTTGATCATTTCAAAATTAATTCTGAAAAGAACACCTATTATGGCGTTTTATTGGAAGTGAATTTCAAGGAAGCTTTTTTTCAACACTATTTTATGCCTGTCGCTTTTATGACTACTGCCGAGCTTGATACCAACACCATTATTGCTCCAGCCAAGTTCGGAAAAATAGATGGTTATTTGGTTGACGCCTTGCATCAAGACGATTTTAGAAAGTTGCTTTTTGATAATATCGCTCAATCTACACAAAATAAGGAATTGAAATTGGTTTTTCATAAAGGCTCTAATTTGGTTGATAAAGAATATAAATCATCAAAATTTATGGGTGTGGAACAAAGTAATACATCCATAATTTATAACGATGCTTTTGTGTTAAAAATCTTCCGACGTATTTATGTTAGCACCAATCCTGACTATGAAATCAGCCGTTTTCTTACTGAAAGAATGCACTATGAAAATACGCCAGCCTATACCGGAAGTATCAATTTAGCATTGTCTGAAGGCAATATCACCCTGGGATTAATGCAAGAATTGGTGCCCAATCAAGGCGATGCTTGGAAGTTTATGTTAGAACAAATGGACGGCGTTTTTGATAACCTTTCTAGAAAGAAAATCAAAATCGACAAACTTCCAAATGTTGAATTATTCAAGCGATTAAAAATAAACGAAATTCCACCCGAAATAATCGACTGGGTAGGTTTGAGTTTGTTTTTAAGAGTGCAAACATTAGCATTGCGAACAGCCGAAATGCACATTGCACTAGGAAGCGATATTCACGAAACTGCATTTACGCCTACAACCTACAACGGCGATTACACCGTTTGGTTAAAAAACCGTTTGCTATATCAATTCCAAAATAGATTAAATATTATCGAAAACAGTTTGCACAAACTCGACGGAATGGCGCTCGATTTAGCACATCAATTCCTCGAAAACAAAAAACTAATTCGTAAACATTTTGTAGATTTCGATTGGACCAAAATGAAATCCGAACGCATCCGAATTCATGGCGATTTTCATCTCGGACAAGTGTTGGTCAATGGCGATGATTTCTATCTTCTTGATTTTGAAGGCGAACCCGAAAGCACCATCCGCGATAGAAAGGTAAAACAACCGCCACTTAAAGACGTTGCCGGAATGTTCCGTTCGTTTCATTATGCCATTTACGCCACCATTTTCAACAACGCCGATAAATATCCGTTTGAGCAAGAAGAGCTCTTCAAAGCAGGAGAATTATTATTTAAATATTTAGTAGGAGCCTTCCTTGAAACTTATATTGAGAAAGCCCAATCGGGTAATTTAAACATTGGTTACAGCCACGAAATTAACTTTTTACTCAAATATTGCATCCTCGAAAAAGCCGTTTACGAACTCGGTTATGAGCTCAATTCACGCCCTCGATGGGCTGTGATTCCGTTGCG
>CANCFZ010000140.1 GCA_947377425.1 Flavobacteriaceae bacterium | reverse complement strand
GAAAAAGGTGATGCTATTTGTCAAAAACAAGATATTTTTAAAGGATTAATGTGGTTTGCTTATACTGATAATTTTGCCAATTGGCATGTTCTTAAAATCGAACAAGTAAGAGAAATAGTAGCTCAAAATAAAGAGAAAAAACGTGTTTCATCACTTGAAGATTTTGCAATAGAAATTGTTGTTGAACAAGAAGCCAACTTCAATAACGCAATGGGTCAAGAAAGTTTAACTCGTTTTGACCAACCTAAAAAGAGTAAACACAAAAATAAAAATAAGAGCAAGGTTCAAAGTTCTAATTCAAATCAAGGACAAAACCAAAATTCTAATCCAAACCAAAATAAGAATCAAGAGCAAAATCCAAATCAAAAACCTCAAACGAAAAGACCAATAATAATTATTAAAAAGAATGAAGATAAAAAATAGTTTGCTGTTTATTTTGGTAACACTTTTGATTATTTCTTGTGATAAAAAGAGAGTTTTTGACGAATATAAATCTGTTGGAAATGCTTGGCACAAAGACAGTATAATTATGTTCAAATTGCCCAAATTAGAAAGTGAAAAGAACTACAATTTATTCGTAAATGTTCGCGACAATAACGATTATCCTTTTGATAATTTATTTTTAATTGTTTCATTAGAACAACCCAATAAAAAAGTAATTGTAGATACTTTAGAATATAAAATGGCAAATCCAGACGGAACTTTAATGGGCGACGGATTTACCGATATAAAAGAAAGTAAATTGTTCTACAAAGAAAAAATGTCGTTCAAATTAAAAGGCGATTACAAAATTCACATTCAACAAGCGGTTAGACAAACTGGTAAAGTTGCAGGAGTAAATGATTTAAAAGGAATTACAGAAATAGGTTTTAGAATAGAATCTATAGAATAAAAATTATGGCACAAAAAATAAATTCTCAAACTAAAAAAGTAACACCAGTAAAAGATGTAAAATACTATCAAAAGAAATTTTGGAAAGTGTTTTTCTATGGATTTGGTGGTGTATTTTTATTTTTCTTATTTGCTTCATGGGGCCTTTTTGGTAAGATGCCATCTTTTGAAGATTTAGAAAATCCAAATTCGAATTTAGCAACCGAAATTATATCATCTGATGGTGTAACATTGGGTAAATTTTATAATGAAAATCGAACGGCAATCAAATACAAAGATTTACCTAAATCACTTGTAGATGCTTTAGTTTCAACAGAAGACGAACGTTTTTACGAACATTCAGGAATTGATGCTCGTAGAACATTTGGAGCAGCAGTAAAATTAGGATCTAATGGCGGTGCGAGTACAATCACTCAGCAATTGGCTAAATTATTATTTCATGGGGAAGGTTCTAAATTTCTTCCATTTAGAATGATTCAAAAAGCAAAAGAATGGATTATTGCAGTTCGATTAGAAAGACAATATACTAAAAATGAAATTATTGCATTATATTTCAATCAAGTTGATTTTGTAAATGGCGCTGTAGGAATTCGCTCTGCGGCAAAAGTGTATTTCAACAAAGAACCACGTGATTTAAAAGTAGAAGAAAGCGCTTTGTTAGTTGGAATGTTAACAAATCCATCACTTTTTAATCCGGTTCGTCGTCCTGAAAAAGCAATTAAAAGAAGAAATGTCGTTTTAGGACAATTGGTCAGAAATCACCATTTAGAAGAAACTGCCAAAAATATTTTAGAGAAAAAACCAATCGTTTTAGATTTTCATCCCGAAAGTCACCTTGACGGAACAGCTACTTATTTCAGAGAATATCTTCGCGATTACATGAAAAATTGGGTAAAAGAAAACAAAAAACCTGATGGAGAAGAATATGATATCTATGGTGATGGTTTAAAAATTTACACAACCATCGATTCTAAAATTCAAGAACATGCAGAAGAAGCGGTTTTGGCTCACATGAAAAATCTTCAAGAGGAATTCTGGATTCAGCAAAAAACCAATAAAAATGCTCCTTTTGTAAATATTTCTGATGCAGAAACGGATAAAATAATCAAGCAAGCAATGAAAACTTCCGAAAGATGGAGAATTCTAAAAGCCGATGATAAAACCGATGAAGAAATTATAGCTTCATTCAGTAAAAAAACAAAAATGACCGTTTTTACATGGAAAGGTGAACGCGATACCACAATGACGCCTTTGGATTCAATTCGTTATTACAAACATTTTCTTCAAGCAGGATTAATGTCAATGGAACCACAAACTGGACAAGTAAAAGCTTGGGTTGGCGGAATCAATTATAAATATTTCCAATACGATCACGTAGGTCAAGGTGCACGACAAGTAGGTTCAACATTCAAACCTTTTGTTTATGCAACGGCAATCGAACAATTAGGAATGTCGCCATGTGATACCTTACTAGACGCGCCATTTGTTATCCGCAAAGGACGTCATCACGTTACCGAAGATTGGGAACCAAGAAATTCCGACCAAAAGTATAGAGGAATGATGACGCTAAAAAGAGCTTTGGCAAATTCAGTGAACATCATTTCTGCTAAATTAATTGATAAAACTGGACCAGAAGCCGTTGTAGCATTAACTCAGAAATTAGGAGTTACATCAGAAATCCCAGTACAACCATCAATTGCACTTGGAGCTGTAGACATCACCGTTGAAGATATGGTCGCAGCTTACAGTACGTTTGCTAATCAAGGTGTTTATATCAAACCGCAATTTATAGCAAGAATTGAAGATAAAAACGGAGCCGTTGTTTATGAACCAGTTCCCGAAACTCATGATGTTTTAAATAAAGATGTGTCTTTTGCAGTAATCAAATTATTAGAAGGTGTAACTGAAGGTGGTTCTGGAGAACGACTTAGAACCGAAGGAGGTGGCGCTGGAGACAATCGTTGGACGGGATATCCTTATGTATTTAAAAATCCTATTGCAGGAAAAACAGGAACATCACAAAATCAATCGGATGGTTGGTTTATTGGAATGGTTCCAAATCTTGTAACTGGAATTTGGGTTGGTTGTGAAGATCGTTCAGCACATTTCAAAAGTATCACTTATGGTCAAGGAGCAACAGCAGCATTACCAATTTGGGGGTATTTTATGAAAAAATGTTATGAAGATCCTGACCTACAAATATCAAAAGATGATTTTGAAAGACCCGATGGCTTTAATATAAAAGTAGATTGTTGGACACCTCAAAAACATGTAGAAAAAGATTCAACCGATACCGAAGAACAAAATCCAGATGAATTTGGATTGTAATTTTTAGGAGCTAATCCTGCTCTACACTATATCTTTTTCTTTTGTTGTCTGAGGCACTCGAAGGCAACAAAAAAAGGACACCGTTGCGATCAGGGCTAAAATAACAGAACGGTTTGTGAATAAAATATAAGTTTTAGAAAATATAAAAATCATTGATTCGATATGATTAATAAAAAAGTAAATTCCGTTCAAGACGCACTTCAAGGCATTGAAGATAATATGACTATCATGTTAGGCGGTTTTGGACTTTGCGGAATACCCGAAAATTCAATTGCTGAACTAGTAACGAAAGGAACTAAAAATCTAACTTGTATTTCAAACAATGCAGGTGTTGATGATTTTGGATTGGGATTATTATTACAACAAAAGCAAATCCAAAAAATGATTTCTTCGTATGTTGGTGAAAATGCTGAATTTGAACGTCAAATGCTTTCTGGAGAATTAGATGTTGAATTGATTCCACAAGGAACTTTGGCAGAACGTTGTCGCGCTGCACAAGCTGGAATTCCTGCATTCTTCACACCAGCAGGTTTCGGAACCGAAGTTGCTATTGGAAAAGAAACACGTGAATTCAACGGAAAAATGCATGTGATGGAACACGCTTTCAAAGCTGATTTTTCAATTGTAAAAGCTTGGAAAGGCGATGAAGCTGGTAATTTAATTTTTAAAGGAACGGCAAGAAACTTCAATCCATGTATGTGTGGAGCAGGAAAAATAACCATTGCAGAAGTAGAAGAATTACTTCCAGCTGGAAGCCTAAATCCTAATGAAATTCACATTCCAGGAATATTAATTCAAAGGATTTTCCAAGGAGAAAAATTTGAAAAAAGAATTGAGCAAAGAACAACTCGTAAAAGAGCATAATCATGGCATTAGATAAAAACGATATAGCAAAACGAATAGCTAAAGAAGTAAAAGATGGCTATTATGTAAACTTAGGAATTGGTATTCCAACTTTGGTTGCCAATTACGTTCGCACCGATATTTCTGTAGAATTTCAAAGTGAAAATGGCGTTCTAGGAATGGGCCCTTTTCCATTTGAAGGTGAAGAAGATGCCGATTTAATCAATGCTGGAAAACAAACTATTACTACTTTGCCTGGAGCAAGTTTTTTCGATTCTGCCTTCAGTTTCGGAATGATACGTGGTCAACACGTAGATTTAACTATTCTTGGTGCGATGGAAGTTTCAGAAAACGGAGACATCGCCAACTGGAAAATCCCAGGAAAAATGGTAAAAGGAATGGGTGGCGCAATGGATTTGGTAGCTTCTGCAGATAATATTATTGTAGCCATGATGCACGTTAATAAAGCTGGAGAAAGTAAAATTCTAAAAAAATGCACGCTTCCTTTAACTGGTGTTGGTTGTGTTAAAAAAGTAGTTACCGAATTAGCCGTTTTAGAAATCACTCCAAAAGGTTTCAAATTATTAGAATGTGCTCCTGGAGTTTCTGTCGAACATATTGTAGCCTCAACTGAAGCAGTATTAATTATTGAAGGTGATATTCCTGAAATGATGATTGATTAAAAGTTACTTGTTAAAATATAAAAAACCACAAAACTCAATTTGAATTTTGTGGTTTTCTTTTTATTCTAATAATGCTTATTTTCTACTTTCCAAATACTCCAATAAAACTTCGTTGGCATTCCCAAAGGTTGGAAATTGTTCTACAACACTCACCGCTCGTTTTTTATTCAATTTATAAGTCAAATCAAATTCAGTAGTGAACAAAATCGCACTTAAGAAAGGATTATTTATAAATTCTAATAATCTTGGAAAAGCATTTTCTATGGTATGAATTTCAATGATTTCTTCTTGTTGAAATTTAAATTTTAATTCCAATTTCAAAATATCTTCATCCATTATCGGACGCACGTAAATATTCATCAATTCAGCATTTCCAATAGTTTTTGCAAGGGTTAATTTGGCAAAAGTACCATCTTCTAAACTCGATTTAACTTTGGTATAAAATTCTGAAAATGTTTCTTTAAAAGGCATTAGATTGGTTTTAAAAACCACAGATTCACGGATTAATTATAGTAATCTGTGAATCTGTGGCTAATTATGTTTATAGGTTAGCAAAGAAATCGTTTCCTTTATCATCCGTAATAATAAAGGCTGGGAAATCTTTTACTGTAATTTTTCTCACGGCTTCCATTCCAAGTTCTTCGAAATCTACAACCTCAACTTTTATTATATTATCTTGAGCTAAAATAGCAGCTGGTCCTCCAATTGATCCTAAATAGAATCCACCGTAAGTTTTACAAGCTTCCATAACTTCTTTAGTTCGGTTACCTTTAGCAAGCATAATCATACTTCCTCCAGCTTTTTGGAACTCTTCTACATAAACGTCCATTCGTCCTGCTGTAGTTGGTCCGAAACTTCCTGATGGCATTCCGTCTGGCGTTTTGGCTGGTCCTGCATAATATACTGGATGGTTTTTGAAATAGTCTGGCATTGGTTTTCCTGCATCCAAAAGTTCTTTAATTTTTGCATGAGCAATATCTCGAGCAACAATTAAAGTCCCGTTTAATTTCAAACGAGTTTTAATTGGATATTTAGATAATTCTGCTAAAATTTCTGCCATCGGACGATTCAAATCTACCTCAACTGCTGCTTCTAAATGTGGTGGAACAGCTGGTAAAAATTGCTGAGGATTAACTTCTAGTTGTTCTAAAAAAATTCCATCTTTTGTGATTTTCCCTTTAATATTTCTATCTGCAGAACACGAAACTCCTAATCCAACCGGACAAGAAGCGGCATGACGTGGCAAACGAATAACGCGAACATCATGAGCAAAATATTTCCCTCCAAATTGAGCACCAATAGCACTTTCTTGACAATATTGTAGTACTTTTTGTTCCCATTCTAAATCACGAAAAGCTTGACCAGCCATGTTTCCAGAAGTTGGAAGATGGTCAAAATAGCCTGCCGATGCTTTTTTAACTGCCGATAAATTTGCTTCAGCAGAAGTTCCACCAATTACCAAAGCTAAATGGTATGGTGGACAAGCAGAAGTTCCTAAATCTTTGATTTTTTCACGAACAAATTCTTCCATTGACTTGTCGTTCAATAGTGATTT
>CANCFZ010000139.1 GCA_947377425.1 Flavobacteriaceae bacterium | reverse complement strand
ATTACATCAGTTTCGGTAATTGCTCCAACACCTTTGTGTATAATATTGATTTGAATTTCTTCGGTAGATAATTTTGCAAATGAGTTAGAAAGCGCTTCAACAGAACCATCAACGTCACCTTTAAGGATAATGTTTAATTCTTTAAATTGCCCAAGTGCTATACGACGTCCAATTTCTGCAAGTGTAATATGTCGTTGGGTTCTTACTGATTGTTCGCGCATTAATTGAGTACGTTTAGCAGCAATTTGTTTTGCTTCTCTTTCGTCTTCAAATACGTTGAATTTATCTCCAGCAGTTGATGCTCCGTCCAATCCTAAAATAGATATTGGAGTAGATGGTCCAGCAACTTTAATATTGTTTCCTCTTTCATCATGCATCGCTTTCACTTTACCATGATTTTTTCCTGCCAATACATAATCTCCTACTCTTAAAGTTCCAGATTGAACTAAGATTGTAGAAATATAACCTCTACCTTTATCCAATTGTGCTTCCACAACAGTTCCAACAGCAGGTTTGTTTGGATTGGCTTTTAAGTCAAGAATTTCAGCTTCAAGCAATACTTTTTCAAGTAATTCTTTAACTCCTGTTCCTGCTTTAGCTGAAATATCATGTGATTGGTATTTTCCACCCCAATCTTCAACTAGCAAATTCATAGCTGCTAATTTTTCTTTTATTTTTTCAGGATTAGCATGAGGCTTATCTACTTTATTGATTGCGAAAATCATTGGTACTCCTGCTGCTTGAGCGTGAGAAATTGCCTCTTTTGTTTGTGGCATGATGTCATCATCAGCAGCAATTACAATAATTGCAATATCGGTTACTTGAGCTCCACGAGCACGCATTGCGGTAAACGCTTCGTGACCAGGTGTATCAAGGAATGTTATTTTTTGTCCGTTATCTAACTGTACTGCATACGCTCCAATGTGTTGCGTGATTCCTCCAGATTCTCCAGCGATAACATTTTCTTTACGAATATAATCTAATAAAGACGTTTTACCGTGATCAACGTGACCCATTACAGTAACAATTGGTGCTCTTGTAACTAAATCTTCCTCTCTATCTTCAACAACTTCGATTGAATCTTCAATATCGGTAGTTATAAATTCTACTTCAAATCCGAATTCATCAGCAACGATTGTTAATGTTTCTGCATCAAGACGTTGATTCATCGTAACCATGATTCCTAATGACATACAAGTTCCAATAACTTTAGTAATTGGCACATCCATCATGGTAGCAACTTCACCAACTGTAACAAATTCGGTTACTTTGATTGTTTTGCTTCCTTCGTCAATTGCTCTTTGCTCGTCGTCTGAACGTTGACGGTGTGTATCTCTTTTATCTCTTCTGTATTTTGCAGCTTTAGATTTAGAACCTTTACCTTGCAATCTTTCAAGAGTTTCTTTAATTTGGTTTTTAACCTCTTCCTCAGTAGGCTCAACTTTTTGAACAATTGCTGGTCTATTTCCTTTTTGGAAACCTCCGCCACCACCTGGTTTATTGGCTACAAATTTATTTCCACCTGTACCTGCTGGTCTATTTTGACCACCAGCTGCATTTCCTCCCGGAGTTCCTGGACGAGCTTCTCCTGGTTTTGGCGGAATTCTTTTACGCTTGTTTTTATTAGCATTTGCATCGGTTTTACTTCCGACATTTATTTTTGGGGTTTCAACTTTCTTTTTGGGTTTGTTGAATTGGGACAAATCAATTTTTTCACCAGTAAGTTTTGGTCCAGAAAGATTTTGATATTGTGTTGTATGTGTTTCGTCTTCAACAGGCGCAACTACTTCTTCTACTTCATCGGCTTTCTTCTCTACTTTTTTAGCCTCAGAAACTACTGCTTTTGGAGTTGATTTTTCAACTGCTGGAGCTTTCTTTTCTTCAACTTTAACTTCTGGAGCTTTTGTTTCAGGGATTTTAACCTCAGGAACTTTTGCTGTTTCTGTCTTACTAGAAGGAGCACTTTTTGGCTCTAAATCTATTTTACCGACTTGTTTTGGACCAGAAACTACTGCTTTAGCTTTGATTACTTCAAGACGTTGGCGCTCTTCTTCAATTTTTTTCTTGTCTTCAATTTCTTTTTCTCTTTCAAGACGAAGGGCTTCTTTTTCTTTCTTTATTTCTTCGCTAACACCTTTAGACGCTTCTTTATTGCCTTTATCACCAGCAAATTGGTTTTGTAGAATATCAAATTCTCCATCAGATATCTTTGCGTTTGGGTTTGCATCAATAGCAATACCTTTATCCTTAAGATAATCGACAGCTCTTTCTAACGAAATGTTTAATTCCCTTAAAACTTTGTTTATTCTAATATTTCTTTCTTCAGACATAAAATCTTTTATAAATTCTTTTTTATTTTGGGGTGAAAGTTAAATTAATTTTCAAACTCTTCTTTCAATATGCGCATTACTTCTTGTATTGTTTCTTCTTCTAAGTCGGTTCTTCTTGCTAAATCGGCAACGTCTTGTTTCAAAATACTTTTTGCAGTATCTAAACCAATTTTTGCAAATTCATCAATTATCCAGCCGTCGATTTCATCTGAGAATTCCGTTAATTCAACATCATCATCTTCAGTTGTACTTCCTTCTCTAATTACGTCTAATTCGTAGCCTGTTAATTGACCCGCCAATTTAATATTTTGACCGCCACGACCGATTGCTTTTGAAACTTCTTCTAATTTCAAAAATACTTCAGCGTGCATTGTTTCTTCATTGATTTTCACAGAAGATACTTTTGCTGGACTCAATGCTCTTGTGATTAGTAAAGACGCATTAGTTGTATAATTGATTACGTCGATATTTTCGTTTCCTAATTCACGAACGATACCGTGAATACGAGAACCTTTCATTCCAACACAAGCTCCTACAGGATCAATTCTATCATCATAAGAATCTACAGCTACTTTTGCTTTTTCACCTGGAATTCTTACTACTTTTTTAATCATAATTAAACCATCAAAAACTTCTGGAATTTCTTGTTCAAATAATTTTTCCAAGAATTTCTCTGAAGTTCTAGACATTATAATTTGAGGCTTGTTGCCTTTCAATTCAACGCTTTCAATAATTCCCTTAACATTATCTCCTTTACGGAAAAAGTCAGACGGAATTTGTTTTTCTTTTGGCAATACAATTTCATTTCCTTCATCGTCAACCAAAATTACAACTCTTGGACGTACGTGATGCACTTCTGCCGTATAAATTTCGCCAATAATATCTTTAAATTGTTTGTACAAATTAGTATTATCGTGCTCATGAATTTTAGAAATCAAGTTTTGACGTAATGCCAAGATTGCTCTTCTTCCTAAATCTATAAGTTTTACTTCTTCTGAAACCTCTTCACCGATTTCAAAATCGGGTTCGATTTTTCTTGCGTCAGAAAGCGTAATTTCTAAATGTTCTAAATCTAAATCATCATCAGCAACTACAATTCTTCTTTGCCATATTTCCATATCTCCTTTATCAGGATTTATGATAATATCAAAGTTGTCATCAGAACCATACTTCTTTTTTAAAGCATTTCTAAAAACATCTTCTAAAATCGCCATAAGCGTTACTCTATCAATAAGTTTATCGTCTTTAAACTCTGAGAACGAGTCGATTAATGCAATATTCTCCATTATTCTATAATTAATTAAAATTTACTGTAACCACTGCTTGTTTTATATCACTATAAGATATCTCCTGTCTTTTTTGGACCGTTTCCTTACCTTTACCTATCTTTTTTGGTTCTCTTGCCGACCAAGACAACACAATATATTCATCGTTTGCTTCTATTAATTCTGCTTCGATAGTTTCATCATTTGCTTTCACAATTAATGTTCTTCCAACATTTTTTTGATATTGTCTTACTAATTTTAGTGGAGAACCAACACCAACCGAAGCAACTTCTAGCGCATAATCATGTTCTTCTCGGTCTAAATTATTTTCAATTGATCTACTAATGTCAATACAATCTTGAAGATTGACTCCATTATCAGCGTCCAAAGTTACAATAATTTTGTAAGTATCTGAAATTGATAAATCTATCAAAAACATATCTGGCTTTTCAGACAAAGCATCATTTAGAAGTTTTGAAACCTGCTCTTTAAATGTCATATTTTTATAAAAAGAGGGAAGCAGTGCTTCCCTCATTATACTATTTCTGTTTAATAATGGTGCAAATATAGAAAAAAAATTTATATTAAAACAGTTGCCTTTTATATTTTTTTCTTACCTTTATACTCTACAAATAGACAAACAATAAAAAATTTATCTTTTTTACAATCATGAAAAAAATTTTAATTCCTACAGACTTTTCTCAAAACGCTGAATACGCATTGAAAGTTGCCGCACAAATTGCAAAAAAAAATGGTGGCGAAATCATTTTGTTACACATGTTAGAATTACCTCATCAAGCCAGTGATGCCGTAGGATCAGGGACAGATATTCCAGAACTAATGTTTTTTAAAAATGCTGCAATCAAAAAATTAGAAGATTTAATGGACGAAGATTATCTTGACGGTCTTAAAGTTTCTGAAATTGTTCAATTTGAAATGGCATTTGACGGAATTTTGAGAATTAGTCAAATAAATAATGTTGATTTAATTATAATGGGTTCGCACGGAGCAAGCGGCTACAAGGAAATGTTTATTGGATCTAACGCCGAAAAAGTAGTTCGAAATTCAGAAGTTCCTGTTTTAATTATTAAAAAAGATGAAGGAGAATTTGCAGTAAATGATTTTGTTTTCGCATCTGATTTTAATGACGAAGCTAAAAAACCTTTTGGAAAAGCAGTTGAGTTCGCAAATAAATTTGACGCTACACTTCACTTAGTTATGGTTAATACCCCAAACAATTTTAAATCAACTACCGTTGCCGAAGAAACTATGAAGAATTTCCTTTCTAACTTTAACGTTAGCAAAGTAGCTACACATATATACAATGAAACAAATGTTGAAAAAGGAATTTTAAATTTTTCAGATAAAGTAGGTGCAGATTTAATAGGAATGAGTACTCACGGGAGAAAAGGTCTTTCTCACTTCTTTAATGGAAGTATCAGCGAAGATTTAGTAAATCATGCAAAACTACCAGTAGTTACTTTTAAAATTTAATTTTAAATAAGTATCATAAAATCGAAACTCTCAAGAAATTGGGAGTTTTTTTATGTTTTGAACGAAACATCATTAAACAAAAAATCCCAACCGTTAAGTTGAGATTTTTCTGTTGGTCTACAAGGACTCGAACCTTGAAAGACTGCACCAAAAACAGTTGTGTTACCATTACACCATAGACCAATAATGCTTGAATGCGGGTGCAAATTTAGCACATTTTTTATTTTAAGCAAACATTTAAAGCATTTTTATTGAAATTTATTATTAAATCAATTTAAATTACAGATTGTAAATGTTTTAAAAAAACAAGAATACCATTTATCAGAGTTAAATAGAGGTTAATGATGAAACAAAAGGTAGTAATCTTAAATAATCGAATTATTTTTGATTGATTAAATAACTTGACAAACGTTTATAATAGATTTTATCTAAACACAATTAATATTTTAAGTGTTTTTGTTAAGTGATTACACAAAAAATAGTTTCTTTGCACTAAATTAACATCATACTATAATATGACATCATTTGACTTTAAAAAGTGGAACAACATAACCGGTTGGTTAGCTTTTTCAATTGCATTAATTACTTATACATTAACTGTTGAACCTACAATGAGTTTTTGGGATTGTGGAGAATATATTGCCACGGCAGCAAAACTAGAAGTTGGACATCCGCCTGGAGCACCTTTATTTCAAATGCTTGGGGCTTTCTTTGCAATGTTTGCAACTAGTAAAGAAACCGTTGCATTAATGGTAAATATGATGTCAGTTTTTTCAAGTGCTTTTACTATATTATTTATGTTTTGGTCTTCAACAATTTTATTGAAGAAAATCATTTCATCTTATACCGAAATCAACAGAGATAATAGTATTGTAATTTTAGGAAGTTCTTTTGTTGGAGCTTTGGCTTTTGCATTTTCGGATAGTTTTTGGTTCAATGCTGTTGAAGCAGAAGTTTATGCTATGGCAATGTTATTCATAGCATTAATGTTTTGGTTAGGTTTACGTTGGGAACAAGAAATGCACGAACCTAGAGGCAACAGATGGCTAATACTAATTAGTTTAGTTGTTGGATTATCATTTGGAGTGCACTTCATGGCTTTATTGACTATTCCATCCATTGGCTTTTTATATTTCTTTAAAAATTATAAAAAAGTTACCATTAAGAATTTCATATTAGCTAACATAATTATTGTAGCAGTATTGTTATTTAT
>CANCFZ010000138.1 GCA_947377425.1 Flavobacteriaceae bacterium | reverse complement strand
TTTGTTGTGCTAGATTTACTTCGCAAAGCAGTTCTAATTCGAGCCAACAATTCTTGAGTTCGAAATGGTTTGGTTAAATAATCATTAGCACCATTATCTAAAGCTTTTACAATTTCTTCTTCGGCACTTTTAACAGTTAAAATAATAATCGGATTTTGAAACCACTCACGCAATTTCACCAAAACGTCTTGTCCATCTTCATCTGGCAAACCTAAATCCAAAAGAATTAAATCGGGTTGATGACTTGCTGCTGCTGTAATTCCGTCTTTTCCATTGACAGCAAAATGCACTTTATAATCATTTGCTTCCAATGAAATTTCAAGCAACTTTCGTATCTGAATTTCATCATCGATAACCAATATTGAAAATCCGTTAGTCATTTTTTAGAGAATTAATTGGCAAACAATCTACATTAAATTCTAAAATAAAATCTGCTCCGCCATCTTCGCCATTTTGCAATTTTATTGTTCCGTTTTGGGCTTCTACAAAACCTTTTACAATTGATAAACCCAATCCAGTTCCGCCAGTTTTAGAATCTTTAAATCTATGGAATTTATCAAATGCTCGATCAATTTCGTCAGCTGGAAATCCGTAACCAGTATCAGAAATCGTAATAATACATTTCTTAATTAAATCAATATGCACTTCATAATCAACGTCTACATCATATTTAGCTTTGATTTCAATGTTTGCTCCTTTGGGCGTATGTTGTGAACAATTGTAAACCAAATTATAAATTATTTGTTCCATCAAACCATAATCTAATTTGAATAATGGTAAGTTTTCATCAATTTTATATTCAATTTTATGGTCTTTAGTTTCTTCTGAAAGTCGGCTGCAAACATTATAAATAATTTCCTTAACATCACACCAATCTAATTTAGGAAGAATATAACCCGATTCTAATCGCGACATATTCAATAAATTTTCTACTTGATAATTTAATTTCATTGAAGCTTTTTCAATTTCATTGTGCAACTTTTGCTGCGTTTCAGTTGATAAATTTACATTTTTTTGTTGCAACGTATCAATAGATCCTAATATTGCGGCAATTGGAGTTCGTAATTCATGTGATAACGAATCAAGTAATGTATTGTATAATTTTAAAGTGCTGGCGCGGGTTTCTTTTATTTGAATAGCACGTTGCATTCTTCTAAATTTATTGGTCAAAACAGCATTAATTAAAGCAATAATAAAAAACATTATTAGTAAAAAAGCATCTTGCGCATTGTCAATATGTAATGTATAATAAGGCTTTATAAATAAATAATCCAAAGCCAAAGCACTTAAAATTGCAGCTAATAAAACAGGTTTGATTTCAAGAAAAATTGCCAAAATTGAAACTACTAAAAGAAGTAAATAGCCAATAATTTTATAATCTATTTTATCCCTAACAAATAGACATAGCAATGAAACAATACTAACCGCTAAAAAACTGATTAGGTATTGATTGACAGAATTTTTTTTGAACAACTTATCCATTACTTCTAATTTTGGACAAAGTTACGGCGTTAGTTGTAAGTAAAAAATATTATAGTGAATGGAAAGTATAAAGATTTTATAAAGATTTATTTACCAACCTTCACTCAATCCATTTCGTAAAGCATTTTGATATTTAATTAAATCAAATTTATATAAATCTGGGGCTTTATGTGCACCGCCTTTACGACTTTCATCGAGTTTTTCGAGAATATCATAACGAAGCATTTTTCGATAAAAATTACCACGATTCAATTTTTTATTCAGAATAATTTCATATAATTTTTGAAGTTCTGGCATCGTAAATTTTTCAGGCAACAAACTGTATCCTATAGGTTTATGATTCAATTGTTTTCGTAAAGTTAGCAATGCTTTATCGAAAATACTCTTGTGATCCATCATAAAATCGGATAATTCATCTATGGCTATCCATTCGCAAGTATCCGAAATTTCGTCAACCACCAAATTAACTTTAGAATAATCTATTAAAGCATAAAATCCAATCGAAATAAACCGCTGTTTGTTCCAAATCATATCTGGATATTCCTCGAAAAATCCTTCAGAACGATTCAAATCCCCAAAAACTCTAAATTGTTGCAAATAAATATTTTTGGCTCCAGTTCGGTCATGCAAAATTCTATTGGCAGCGTCATGAATATTTTCCGATTTTAAAACATAACCACCCGGAAGTGCCAATAAATTTTGGTCTTTTATTTTGGTAACTAAAACTTTCAAAGTTGCATCGTGAAACCCAAAAACTACACAATCTATTGATAAATGTGGAAGATATATTTTCCAAGCATTTTCAGATTTTTCTTCTAAAATTTTTTTAACATCCATAGGTTTAGTTTCATTGCGAAAATACACATTTCATTATAATGTTTACTTTTTAAAATTTTAAATTAAAAATTACAGCCATTTATTTTGCAAAGTTTAAAAAAAATATTTAATATTGCTTCACATTGAAGCAATGAAATTAACTTTTAACCAAATACACCAAATGAAAAACTATTCTTTTAAGAAAATTGCGAAAACTTCGCTCCTTTCTGCACTAGTTGTTTCTGGAATTTCTTGGAACACCAATCCAACAAAAACAGATGCAAACGACAATCCAATAATTACCGTTGACGGTTTTACTTTTTCGGATTTGAATAAAAACGGAAAATTAGATAAATATGAAGATTATCGTCTACCAATAAATGATCGAATTAAAGATTTGATTAGCAAAATGACCGATGACGAAAAAGCCAACATGCTTATAGGAATTGGTATGCCCGGATTTGATGCCACAACTTTTAAGTTTACTTCAGAGGGTTTTCAAGGAAAAGTACCCGGTGCAGCAGGTGGAACTTATGATTTAAAAAGATTGGGAATTCCTACTGTGGTTGTTTCTGATGGTCCAGCTGGTTTAAGAATTAACCCAAAAAGAAACAACGATACTAACAACTATTATGCAACTGCATTCCCAGTTGGCACGGCTTTGGCATCGACTTGGAATACGGATTTGATTGACAAAGTTGGAAAAGCAATGGGAAATGAAGTGAAAGAATATGGCGTTGATGTTTTACTTGGACCAGGAATGAATATTCACCGTAATCCTTTGTGTGGACGGAATTTTGAATACTATTCTGAAGATCCATTACTTACAGGTAAAATTTCGGCAGCAATTGTAAACGGAATTCAATCGAATGGAGTTGGAACTTCGGTCAAACATTTTGCAGCAAACAACCAAGAGCGCAATCGTATGGGTGTAAACGCGCATATAAGCGAGAGAGCTTTGCGTGAAATTTATTTGCGTGGTTTTGAAATTACTGTTAAAGAGGCTCAACCTTGGACAATAATGTCGTCCTATAATTTGATTAATGGAACCTATACTTCTCAAAGAAAAGATTTATTAACTACAATTTTAAGAGATGAATGGGGATTTAAAGGACTGGTAATGTCTGATTGGTTTGGTGGTTATGATGGATTTGGTGGCAAAAATTCTCCTTTTTCACCAAATGCTGTAAGTGATGTTACAGCGCAATTATCGGCTGGGAATGATTTATTAATGCCCGGAATGCCTTTGCAGAAAAAAGCCATTTTAGAGAATATGAAAAATGGAAAATTATCGGCTAAAGTTGTAAATACCGATTTAACTCGAATTTTGGAACTTGTAATGAGATCGCCTTCTATGAACAATTACAAATATTCGGAAAAACCAAATTTGAAAGCCAATGCAGAAGTTACTAGACAAGCTGCTGCAGAAGGAACAATTTTGTTAAAAAATGAAAATAATACTTTGCCTTTACTATCTAAATCAGAACCGTTGGCAGTTTTTGGAGTTACCTCTTATGATTTTATTTCGGGAGGAACTGGAAGTGGCGATGTAAATGAAGCATATACCATTTCATTAATTGATGGTTTAACCAATTCAGGATTTTCAATTGATAAAGATCTTGAAGGATTGTATAAACCGTATGCTGCCGATCAAAAAGCAAAAGAACTAGAACGTCGTGAAAAAAATGGCGGCCTGATGGCTTCTCCAAAACGTATTGAAGAACTAGAATTGAGCAAAGAAATTATTGAAAATAAAGCCAACTCATCCGAAATTGCTTTACTAACCATTGGAAGAAACGCAGGTGAAGGTGATGACCGAAAAGTAGATGCCGATTTTAATTTAGCACCTGACGAAGTTGCTTTGATTAATACTGTTTCACAAGCTTTTCATGCCAAAGGAAAAAAAGTGGTGGTGGTACTTAATATTGGTGGCGTAATAGAAACTGCTAGTTGGAGAGACAAAGTAGATGCTATCCTTTTACCTTGGCAGCCAGGTCAAGAAGGTGGAAATTCGGTTGCAGATGTGCTTTCTGGAAAAGTAAATCCTTCTGGAAAATTAACAATGACTTTTCCTGTAAATTATGAAGATGCAGCTTCTACCAAAAACTGGATTGGAACTCCAACCGACAATCCAACAAGTGTAACTTATGAAGAAGGTGTTTATGTTGGATACCGCTACTTCAATACATTTAACGTAAAACCATCTTATGAATTTGGTTACGGATTGTCCTATTCGACTTTTGATTATTCTGATTTAAAATTAAGTTCAAAATCATTTTTAGAAAAAATAACTGTTTCGGTAACTGTTAAAAACACAGGAAAAACAGCTGGAAAAGAAGTAGTTGAACTATATTTATCAGCACCATCAAAATCTATTGACAAACCAACATCTGAATTAAAAGCATTTGGTAAAACCAATTTATTGCAACCTGGAGAAAGTCAAATCCTTACTCTTACCTTAAATCCGAAAGAACTAGCTTCATTTGTTACGTCAAGAAATGCTTGGATTATAGATGCAGGTTCTTATAAAGTTTCAGTAGGAAGTTCTTCTTTAAATATCAAAAAAACGGCTGATTTTACTGTAGCAAAAGAATTAGTTGTAGAAAAAACAAATTCTTCATTTGCAAACGATATTAAATTTTCAGATTTGAAACATTAATTAGTTTTTAGTTTGAATAATTAACCTAAAATGGATTAGTTTTTTTTGAGGCAACAAGCTTAATTCATAAAAAAGTAATAGAAAACAACGCTTTTATACAGGGACAAAAGTTTAGACAAACCCATAATTAATTTTGATAATAATGAGCTCGATATTTTATCGGGCTCATTTTGTTTAAATTTGATTTGATTTTTTCGTTGTTGTAATAGATAATACATTTATTATATCTATTGATACTTTTTTTTTCTTCGGATGTTACTATTAAATAAACAACAAATCATGTAACTTTACAAAACTAAAGTTCTAAAAAATGGTATTCAAAATCACAATTCCAGTTCCTAAAATTGGGCAATCAATTCCTTTGAATTTGATTACTAATCAAGATACTAACAAGGTGCTGTCACTCAAACCCAAACATGACGGTGACAAACCTAGTGCTACTCGCTATAGTTTTACTATTTTTGATGAAAATAAGGAACTAATTGAGGAAGTAATCTTGGAGCTACAACCCAATGAAGAAGGCCGTTTTGAAGAACTACTTGTTGATTTAATTTATGATGGGTTTTATAGATCACTTTATATAACACCCATGCCTACCGAAAACTTAGTAAAAGGTACATTAGTCACTGCTATAGAACTAGATGTATTGAGAATAAATGAAGCAGATGATGGCGGTTGGAAGCAAAGCAACGTTAGACCAAAACGACCTACTCCTGTTTTGGAACAATCATAATTTTTTTATCTGTAAAAATAACATTGCTTTCTAAAACATTTCAGTACAGCACATTACTCTATCAACCGCGCTTCTAAGTCTTTTAGAATATCTCTTCTTCCGAGTATTCCGTTGTAGTTTTCTATGATGCGCTCCATGAAATCTAAATCGTTATCATTTATAAGAGCAATGGAAGCATCTTCCGTATGGATAGCAATAGCACCTTTAAAGTCTTTTCCTTTGACGTATTTAGGTAGTCTGTCAAAAATTAGGGCATTGTATCGGTCGGCTACAGTGTTCAAGTTCATATAACATTTATAAGCCTCGTCAGATGATTTATCGTAAAGATAGGATTCTATAGCTTCGTCCATATAGCATTGGTATAACTCAAAAGATCCTCTAAGCACTGCCGCTTGAAAGAAACAGTTATCAGGGAAGTTAAGCATAGCTAATTCTGGATTTTTATTGATGATAAGTTCTAACAGTTTAGCAACATCTACAGCCGTGGCAGAAGAATACCTATTCATTAAAAAAGCGGACAACAGCAAACTAGCGTTAGCATCATCGGTCACTTTGAACAATTCCTCTAACTGGATTTCAAAACCTTTAAAGTCATTTGCATCAGCACATTTTTCTAATTGAAGTAGTATTTGTTTGTC
>CANCFZ010000137.1 GCA_947377425.1 Flavobacteriaceae bacterium | reverse complement strand
ACGGTTTATGCATCGTATTTTATTTTAAAAATTTATATAAAATCTTCAATTTCAAATTTAGTATTAATTATTGATATTCTTATTTTAAAAATATTTTTTTTAAAATCAAAAAGAGCAAATTGAAATTTCAATTTGCTCTTTATAGATTACTTATTTATTTTATCCTCTATGTTTTCCGCCATGACCATGATTTCCGTCATTATCGTGATGTTCTTCTCTATGTTGATTTCCATCATCATGATGCTCTTCTTCTCGAGGTCTTTCTACTCTATTGCCACGATATTTTTCTTTGTGATTTTTATGATACATGTAAGGCGAGTTGCCTCTGTAATCCGTTAGATAAACAACATTTCCACTTCTTAAGTTATAATTTCTATATCGGTATGGTAATGAGGTTGATCGAAACCATCTTCCATTTTTAATATAAATAAAATTGGCAGTTGGAACATCATAATAAGCATCAATATCTGGTAAATAATAATATTGCGTTTCAACTCTATCAGCTGGAGCCCAAACGGGTGGAGTTCCAAATTGAACATTGATAGAAACCTGAGCTTGAAATTGAGTTACTGTCATCAACAGCAATCCCAATAAAATTAGTTTTATTTTTTCCATTATAATAAAAGTATTAAGAGAAGTATTATGATAATAATTGCTCCAACAGATAAATAAATTCCATTTCCTGTTGATCTTAGTGTTGATTTAATAGCGCGAACTTCTTTGCGAAGTACTTTCTTTTCTGAAGCATTTAGCTCCGATTTATCCATTGCTTTAATTTCATCTAATCTTAAAAGCATGATTTTTACATCAGCTGGCACTTCTTTAGGATTATTTGAAATAATTGTTGAATTTTTTTCTGCGGCTATAGATTGATTCGGCAGTAATGTTAATGATGCAATCACCAACATTGTGTAGAGTGTGAATTTTTTCATTTTCTTTAAATTTGATTAGACAAAATTGTTTAGCAAATTTGATGAATAATGAAGGTAAATTAGTTACACTATTTTATATAAAAGTTGCAAAATTCCCATGTTTGAGAATTTACAAATGTCCGGAACCTGATCGTTGATTGATGTAATTCAATTGATGCTCGGCTACATATTTTCTAAATAATGCAACTAATGAGTCATAATATTTATGCAGATTTTTTACATTAACTTCTGGTCGGTTATCTATTGGAATTGTAATTGGCATTTCGTTTAAGTACTTTGATAATTCGGGATAATTTTCTTGAATTACCATTGTAATTTTCAATATTTTAGCATTGATTTCGTCTTCCGTTTCCATTGCATTTTTCAATTTAGGTGCTTTTAAATGAAATGTAAATTTACAAATTATCTTCGAACGTTTGTGTTAAATATTTGTATACTTTTTGTGTAGGTAAACCAACAACATTTGTGTAGGAACCTTCAATTTTTGAAATACCAATTAGTCCAATCCATTCTTGAATTCCATAAGCTCCTGCCTTGTCATAAGGTTTGTAATTGTCTAAATAGTAACGAATTGCTTTATCTGATAATTCGATAAAAGTAACTTTAGTAACTTCAAAAATAGTTTCGGTTTTCTTAGAAGTTTTAAAACACACCGAAGTGATTACTTCATGTGTTTCGTTGGATAATGATTTTAAAATCTGAAAAGCATCGTCGTAATCTTTTGGTTTTCCTAATGCTTTATCATGTAACCAAACTAAAGTGTCGCTTGTAACTAATACTTCATTATCGGCAATTTCTCCTTCAAATGCTTTTGCTTTTAGCTCTGCTAAATAATTGGTTATTTCTTGTGCTTTTAAATGATTGGGATAAATTTCTTCTACTTCTTTTAATCGCACTTCAAAATCAAAATCAAAGTCTTTAAAAAACTGTTGACGTCTTGGAGAACCTGATGCTAAAATGATTTTATAATTATTAAGCATGATGTTTAATATTAAAGGTGATTACTGCTATAGATAAAATTCCAAAGAAAATAATCCATTTTAAAAAAGTGCTTATTTGATGATAATCGCTTTTTTCTTTTGCATTCAAAATTTTAATCAAACATAAAATCATTGGAGCAATTACAAAAACAAGAATGTAAATGATTCCGTAATATAAATCGTTTGCAAACAAATAATTATTTAGATAATAGAATAAATATAACGTTGATAAAAGCAACAAAACAAAAGCTAATTTGCTAGTTTTATTTTGACCAATTATAATAGGTAATGTTTTCATATCTTGTTCTTTATCACCTTCAATATCTTGAATATCTTTGATTATTTCACGAATAAGATTGATAATAAAAGCAAATTTTGCATAGTCCATTAATATAGCAAATGCCACTGACATTTGTAGTTGGTTGATTTCAAAAGTATTAGGTATAATATCAAATATTCCAATAATGATAACGCTAAAAGCTAATAATCCAGCTACTGCAATATTTCCAATTAAAGCTATTTGTTTTAATGTACTTGCATAGAAATAAAGCAATGTTGCAATCAATACAAAAATTACTGCAAAATTTGGATGTGAAACAGAATTGGCTAAAACAAACCCAAGTGCTACACCAGAGATTGTTAATCCTGCATAAAGGTTGTAAGCTTTTGTTTCCGAAATAGCGTTTCCAATAATTACTTTTTTGGGTTTGTTTATGGCATCGGATTCTTGATCAAAAATATCATTGATTATATATCCTCCGGCTGCTATAAGAACTGTAGCCAATATCAATATAGCGTATTGCCAATAAAATAATGATAACGGAATTTTAATAAGTTCTAAATATCCAAATCTAAAAATAAGTTGCATTAAAGCAAGTAGTAATAGGTTTTTGTATCGTATTAATTGTAAAAATTTCATGTTTGTTTTTAATCTATAATTCTAAATTTCGTACCTTTTATTTCGTAATTCGTACCTTTTAATCATGTTTTCCATCATAATACAAATGCCATTTTCCTTGAACCTTCATTACTTGTTCAATTACTTCACGAACGGCACCTTTTCCTCCGTTTTTATGAGAAATATATTTTGAAATTGCTTTGATTTCGGGGCTTGCGTCTTGCGGACAAGTGGGTAATCCAACTAATTGCATCACATGATAATCTGGAATATCGTCACCCATATATAACACTTGTTCAGGATTAATATTATATAATTCAATGTATTCTTTAAAAGTTGCTACTTTGTTTGGACTTGCTAAATGGATGTCGTGAATTCCTAGATTTCGTAATCTAATTCTAACGCCTTCATTGCTTCCTCCCGAAATAATACATACGTTGTAACCGCTTTCCAAAGCAGCTTTCATTGCAAATCCATCACGGATGTTCATTATGCGAAGCATTTCTCCAGAAGGCGTTACATGAACCGAACTGTCTGTTAATACTCCGTCAACATCAAAAATGAATGTTGTGATTTCGTTTAATAATTCCTTATAACTTTTTGCCATTATCAATTATAGATTTGGTTAGAATTTTATAGATTTCTTGCTGATTTTCATTAGTTAGAATGGCAAGATGTTTGTTTATAGTTGTAGTGTCTTTTCTTTTTGCTGGGCCTGTTTGAGCATCATTTGGCGAAAGCACTTGCACTTTTTTGGCAGTTTCTAAAATAAGTGGTTTTAGAATTTCAAACGGAACGTTGTGTTCTGTACAAATATCACTTCCAATTTTGTATAAATGATTTACAAAATTACTCACAAAAACAGCTGCTACATGCAATGATTTTCGTTGTTCGGAGTTTACTTCAAATACTTTATTCGAAATACTTTTAGCTACTTCAGTCAAAAGTTTTAAATCTGCTTCATTTTGAGCTTCTATACAAAGAGGTACTTCTTTAAAATTGATTTCTTTTTTCTTAGATAAAGTTTGTAATGGATAAAATACCGCTTTTCTATTGGTGTTACCCAATTCATCAATAGCAACACTTCCAGAAGTATGTGCTACTAATTTATTGTTAAAAGGCAACAGATGCGAAACGTTATTTAGGGCATCATCAGAAACAGAAATAATGTATAAATCAGCTTCTTTCAGATGGTTGTAATCAGAAGTTATTTTATCTTCATCGATTAGGTTCGAGAGGTTATTTTTGTTTCTTGCAAATGCTTGAACCAACTCAATTCCAGTAGCTTTTTGGAAAGCCAAAATTAAGTGTTGCGCCACATTTCCTGAACCAATAATTACGACTTTTATCATTTGGCTAAAGTAGTAATTTTAGTAATAATGTAGGTAAGTTTATTTTTAATCAAAAAGTAAAATAATTATTTTTTTATAAGTCACTTTCCCTTTGCTGAATACCTAAAAGAGCAAATTTTTGAAAACACATTAACTACCACATTAAGGAATTCGTGCGGAAGCGTTGGGAACTCTTTTGCATGAAGCTATAAGCCCAAAGAAAAGCACCATTACAACCCATTTTTTCATTCGTGTGTTTAATTAAAATACCATAGTAGTATTCCTGTTGGAACTGCTAAGAACACTAATATTGTTACCACGCAACCTCGTGATGTTTTATTATATACTTTATTGTAAGCAAACTTTTTTGGATTGGTAATCCAACCATAACCTCTAGGAGCTTTCAATCCCAATTGGTTTTGTAAGATGCGTTTCACTGAAGTTCGTGCCGCGATGCTTTTGGTTAAAGAGGGTACTCTGAATCCGAATTTCATAAGTATATTGAATAGTATGGTATAAAAGTAACTAAAATAAGCACCTTGTTTTTTAAATTTTATTTTTTTAATAATTATGTAGAGACAAGTCTGAATTTGTCACTTACGGTTTATAGCACCGCATTTTATAATAAAAAACAACTAAAAAATGTTAAATTTACGATGCAAATTTATAATTATTTATATAAGGCGTTTCTCTGTTTACAACAGCAAAAAACCTGCTTAAAAGTTTGCATCAAATTTTAATTTTAAATGTCTATTCCTACTTGAAATAAATAATTTTTCATAACTTTGAATTTAGGATAATAAAAAATGTTGAACTTCTTTAGATCCTTTATTAGACCATTATGTCTATCATTCTATTTTAAGCAATTCAACTGGGTTCAAATAGAAAGGCAGAGGACTAATGCGAAGCCTAGTTCTTAACTAGCAAAGTCTAAAGTTAACCTCTGTTTTCCTTTGAATAAAATTAATCATTTTTTATCGAATTCAAAGTAAAGGCAAAGTGTTCCTATGAAAAACTCCGCAAACGTCTCGTTTTAGGCTTTTGTAGAGTTTCTATTTTAAACCAGCACCTTTATTGTAACAACAAACTCAACAATCCCAAAATAGCAGGAAGCGCTTGTACATAAAAAATTCTTTTAGAAACGGTAGAGGCTCCATAAAGTCCGGCAACCAAAACACAAATTAAAAAAAAGACAGCAACATTTTTATTCCAATTAGCATCGTTTATATATAATGACCACAATAATCCAGCAGCCAAAAAACCATTATATAATCCTTGATTGGCAGCCATTGTTTTGGTTTTTTCAAATTGATCTTCGGGTATGGTTTTAAATACTTTTTTGCCACGAGTTGTCCAAGCAAACATTTCTAACCACAAAATATAAATGTGTATAATTGCAATAAATCCGATGATAATTTGAGAAATTAAGTTCATGATTTAGTTATTTAAGTTACCTAATGTTTTGTGAATTTTTCTTTTGTGATGCGTTTGTTTCAAGTTTTTATCACCCGAAATTATACTAATGCTGCCATCAATTTCAAACATAGCTAATTTTACTTCTTTATAATATTCAACGCCATGTTCTCGCATGGCTTCTTGTAATTCGTCGTTAGTTATTCCTAATTTAGCTATAGTTTCAAATTCAATTTTGCCATTATGAATAAGTATTTCTGGAATATCTTGAACTAAATTTTTAATAAAATCTGATTTAGACATTACTTTTTTGAAAACATAATTAATTATAAAAAGAGCTAGCGCAGCTACAATTCCGCCATAGAGCGAAGTATTATTACCAACCATTGCGTTTTGAACCGAGTTACTGATTAGTAAAATCAGAATTACATCGGCAGTATTCAATTGCGATAATTGCTTTTTGCCAAAAATACGTAACGCAATAATCATAAAAAAATATACCGAAATGCTTCTTAATGTGATGTCTAAATAGGGGTTCATTTATTTATTTTTAAATTAAAAATCCTTCGACTGCGCTCAGGAAGACAAGAACTATTTCTTTTTAAGATAATTTTCTATTTACGTTTGATATTGTTTTCAATAGCTTTAATCATTTCGCCAGCAATATCTTTGTTAGTTGCACCTTCAATTCCTTCTAAGCCTGGTGATGAATTTACTTCTAACAAAAGTGGTCCTTTTGCCGAACGAATAATATCAACACCTGCAACTCTTAAATCCATTGCTTTTGCGGCTTTGATTGCAATTCGTTTTTCATC
>CANCFZ010000136.1 GCA_947377425.1 Flavobacteriaceae bacterium | reverse complement strand
CCAGCTGATTTACGAACACTTTGACAAGTTAAAACCTAATACATCAGCATTAAATTATCTTTACAAAGATTTTGAATATGCAAGTCAGTTTTTGAGAGTTTTATTAAAAGAAGACACATTTAACCTTGGCGACGATGTCAATAACTATGTTCATAGAACTGACTTCCCAAAGACCAATACATTTTTAATACTTGAATTTGAAGGACAATTTCACTATGTAAGAAAAGATCAAATAAATGATTGGAACAAATTGGAAAATGACTTGTTTGAAATTGCAATTCAAAATTTACCTGAAAATGAAATTGAGGTAAAAGAGTATGAATTTGGAGAAAAATTCACTGTGTTTATATTTTTTAGTGGCGACTTTTCGGCTTCATTAATGCTTGATTTAAAAAACAGAGCAGATTATTCAATTGGAAAATTTGGAACATTAATAGCAATTCCAACAAAAGGAACGGCATATGCACATCCAATCGAAAATGGAGAATTATCAGAACTTATAGAAATCCTCGACCCAACAATTGAAAAGTTTTACAATGTAGACCCGGGAAATGTAACAACAAATTTCTATTGGTATTATAATGATGAAATTCAAATTTTCCCAACTGAACAATCTGAAAAAGGATTATTCATTAGTATGCCTAAAGATTTAATAAAACTTTTAAATGAAAATGAATAAAAAAACTAGTGCTAACAGCCACTACAACGGATTTGGGCATTGGGCTTAATGGAAAGATGGTTTTGTATTTGGAAGATTTGGCAAATCCGAAAATAGGGCTTAATTTAATCCCAAACCCGCTGTAGTGCCAGAACGTTGTGCAAGTTTAAAAAGCGAAAAACTTAAATGACAAACAAAAAAAGACATGGTTGCCTAACAGCTTGGTTAATCTATTTAATATTTGCATATTCCGTTATGTCAATTGTATTTTTCTTCCATACTGACAAAGTACCAGAGAATACTACTGAAAATATGGTTTTACTTATTGGTTCAGTTTGGATTTTGAATGTAGGATTTTGTATTTTACTTTTTAACTGGGTCAAATTAGGCTTTTGGGGAATTTTAATAACTAATCTTATATTACTAGCTATTGAAATAATAAACGATCATGAAATTTCGCATTCAATCTTTGGCATAATTTGTTTGATAGCACTATTTGGTTTATTACAACTTAAAAAAAATAATGTTTCAGGTTGGAAAAACTTAGATTAAAAAACCCAGTTCCGCATTCTATGATAAAAAACAACTTTTAAATGTTAAATTTATGATGCAAATTTATAAGTATTTATATAAGGCGTTTCTCTGTTTACAACAGCAAAAACTCTGCTTATAAGTTTGCATCTAATATTGTTTAAAAAGAAAACGCAATAAAAATGGACCTACAACAACAAATTCAGGAGTATATTGCCAGTCAACCCACAGCAAAACAAAGCGACATGCAAGAGTTGCACCACATTATTCTGGAACTAATGCCCGCATGTAAATTATGGTTCTTAGATGGTAAAAACAGCGAAAACAAAATAGTTTCCAATCCCAATATAGGCTACGGACTTCATACAATAAAATATGCAGATGGCAAAACCAAAACGTTTTATCAAATAGGTATGAGTGCCAACACAACCGGAATTTCAATCTATATATTGGGCATCAATGATAAGACTTATTTAACCAAAACCTATGGCAAAACAATAGGCAAGGCAAGCGTGACCGGATATTGCATTAAGTTTAAAACGCTAAAAGAGATATCCATTGAACTGCTTAAAGAGGCAATACAATATGGAATTAAGACTTCACATAAAAGATAATGAAAATAGGCCTTATTAATAAATATCATTATTATAACCCAGTTCCAAAAAGCATTCCTATAAAAAGCCTAGAAAAGTGGTACAACTTATTGCTCACAAAAAAAATTACTTCTTCAACAATCTGCTCTTCATCTTGCTAAAAAACTCGGGAGTTACACCAATATAAGAAGCCAAATGTTTTTGAGCTACTTTCTGAATTAATGTTGGGTACTTCTTGCACATTTTTTCAAACCGTTCTTCTGCTGTTAAACTCAAATTGTCCATTAGCCGCTCTTGATGTGCTACCAAAGAATTTTCGGCAAGAATCCTGAAAAAGCGTTCCAACTTGGGTATCTCTTGATAGAGTTTCTGATGGTTTTCTTTAGAGATTATAACGAGTTCAGTATTCTCAAGAACCTCGATAAAAAGATTACCAGGTTTTTCTGAAATATAACTATACATATCACCAATCCACCAACCTTCGCAAGCAAAATGCAACACATGTTCGATGATGTTATCATTGATAGTAAAACTTCGCAAAATGCCTGAATTGACAAAATAAGTATACTTTGAAATTTCTCCAGAACTTAACAAGATGGATTTTGATTTGTATGATTTGGTTTCTGTTTTAGACAAAAACAAAGCTTCTTCTTTGGGAGTTAAAGAAACATGTTTGGCGATATTTTGTAGAATGGATTGCATAAGTTCAAAAATACAATTTTTAATTTAAGTTTTTAAATCATGGAAATGTTATATTTGAAAGCCATTAAAATGGGATGAAATGAAAACCGAAAAAGAAAAAATGCTCGACGGCGAAATCTATTTTGCAAACGATAAAGTTTTAATAGCCGAACGATTGCGTGCCAAAAAATTACTTCACAGATTGAACGTAACCGAATATGTGATGAATGGAAATTCAAGAAATATTATGCGCGAACTACTACCAAATGCTCATAAAAGATTATACATCGAACCGCCATTTCACTGCGATTATGGTTATAATATTCATTCGGGAGAAAATGTGTATTTTAATGTTAATTGTGTAGTTTTGGATACTATGAAAATCGAAATCGGGAATAATGTATTCTTTGGTCCAAATGTTCATATTTACACAGCAACACATCCACTTGATGCCATTGAAAGAAGAACCGTTGAGTTTTCAAAACCCGTCTCAATAGGAAATGATTGTTGGATAGGAGGAAACTCTGTAATTTGTCCTGGAGTTACCATAGGAAATGGAGTTACAATAGGAGCTGGAAGTGTTGTTACAAAAGACATTCCAGATAATACACTTGCTGTAGGAAATCCTGCAAAAGTGATTAGAAAGTTAAACGAATAAAAAAACCTCAAAAATTCAAGTTTTGAGGTTTGATGTTAAATTGGAATTTGGAATTTATTTTTTTGTAATTTTATGCCAAAGCTTCTTTAATGCGTTTCATAGCTTCAGTTAATAATGCTTCGCTAGTAGCATACGAAAAACGAATACAATCAGGATTTCCAAAAGCATCACCTGTTACCGTAGCAACATTAGCTTCTGATAATAAATACATAGAAAAATCGTCAGCATTATTGATTAATTTTCCGCGTAACGTTTTTCCGAAATAGTAAGAAACATCTGGAAAAACATAAAAAGCACCTTCGGGAACATTTAGTTTGAATCCAGGAATATCTTTTACTAAACCAACTACTAAATCTCTACGGTTTTTGAAAGCTGCAACCATGTCGTTCAATACGCTTGGATCAGCATCGACAGCTGTTATAGTTGCTCTTTGCGCAATAGAATTAGCTCCAGAAGTTACTTGACCTTGCATTTTAGTACACGCTTTTGCAATAATTTCTGATGCACCAATATAACCAATTCTCCAACCAGTCATAGCAAATGCTTTGGCAACACCATTTACAGTAATTGTTCTGTCAAACATTCCGTCGATAGTTGCAATACTGCAAAAAGTTCCAGAGAAATTAATATGTTCGTAAATTTCGTCTGCAACTACATAAATTTCATTTTTTTGATTCAAAATCACTTTTGATAAAGCCGTTAATTCCACACGATTATAAACAGAACCACTCGGATTACAAGGCGAACTGTACCATATCATTTTGGTTTTTGGAGTAATAGCTTTTTCTAATTGTTCCGGTGTAATTTTAAAATCACTTTCAACCGAAGTTGGAACTTCAACCGGAATTCCGCCAGCCATTTTGATGATTTCAAAATAAGAAACCCAATACGGCGCAGGAAGAATTACTTCGTCTCCGGGATTAATCATACATTGAGCAATGTTGTATAACGATTGTTTTGCTCCAGTAGAAACCACAATATTTGCAGGTTTGTACTCTAAATTATTATCACGTTTGAATTTTCTGCAAATAGCTTCTTTTAATTCCATATAACCATCAACAGGTGAATAGGTAGAGTAGTTTTCATCAATAGCTTTTTTGGCTGCTTCTTTGATGAAATCGGGCGTATTAAAATCGGGTTCACCCAAACTTAAGCTGATGATGTCTTTTCCTTGTGCTTTTAATTCTCTTGCTAATGCTGCCATTGCAAGCGTTTGTGATGTCGATAGTTGGTTAATTCTGTCTGATAATGGGTTGTTCATTGTTGTGTTGTTTATTAAAAGGGAGTTAGAGACGCAATTAATTGCGTCTGTACTGAAGAATTAATTGCGCCTGTACTGAAGAATTAATTGCGTCTGTACTGCATTATGATAATTGCGGTTGTCTTCCTAAATCTCTCAAATGAGTAAAGTGCGAATAAATTGCAGCTCTAGTAGTCTTGAATTCATAATATGGAAGATTACATTCTTTGGCAGTTTCCTTAACAAATTCAGCAATTTTATTGTAATGTACGTGACTGATATTTGGAAAAATATGGTGCTCAATTTGATGATTTAATCCACCAGTATAATAATTTACCAACCAGTTTTTAGGTGCAAAGTTAGCTGTTGTATACAATTGATGTACTGCCCAAGTATTTTCGATTTCACCAACTTCATTCGGAATTGGATTATCCGTTTCATTAACAACATGTGCCAATTGAAAAACAACACTTAAAATAACGCCTGCAGTGTAGTGCATAACAAAAAATCCTACTAGCACTTTCCACCAAGTAATTCCTAAAACCATTGGAAGCACTAACCAAATCGTGAAATATATTGATTTTGTGATTACTAATGTTGTCCAACGAACCACAGGTTTTTTGAATTCACCATAAGATAAATTTCTTTTCAAGTAACGTTTCATTTGAAGGAAATCGGTAGTAATTGCCCAATTGAAAGTCAACAATCCATAAAGAAAAACCGAATAATATTGTTGAAATTTATGATGTTTATACCATTTAGCTTCTTTAGTAAAACGCAAAACTCTTCCAGCTTCTAAATCTTCATCGTGACCAAGAATATTAGTGTAAGTGTGATGTAAAACGTTATGTTGAACCTGCCAGTTGTACACATTTCCAGCCAAAATATAGATGCTTCCACCCATAAATTTGTTTACCCACGATTTGCTAGAATAAGCACCATGATTTCCGTCGTGCATTACATTCATTCCAACTCCAGCCATTCCAACACCAATTATTACATTCAATAAAAGATAAGTCCAAAAAGGCATTTGCATTGCTAAAAGAAAGAAGTATGGCGTTAAGAAAATAGTAAACATTACAACTGTTTTCAAGTGTAATTTCCAGTTTCCAGTTTTATCGATATTGTTATCTTTGAAGTAGTCGTTTACTCTTTTATTTAGAGTTCTAAAAAATTTAAGATTGTCGCTTTTAGAAAAGACCGGTGCATTTGTATCCATAAATTATTTTCGTAATTTGTAGCAAAGGTAATTATTATAATTTTTTTAGAGTTGAAAACAAATCATAATTATTAACTAAAAGTAGTATTTTTGTCAAAAAGTACTAAAATGGAAGAGATTCTAAAGCAATTTCCTAATCTGACTGATAATCAGATACAACAATTTAAAAAATTACAATCTTTATATGAAGATTGGAATTCTAAAATCAATGTTATTTCACGCAAAGATATAGATGAGTTGTATACCCGTCATGTTTTACATTCATTGGGAATAGCCAAAATTTTGGAATTCAAACCTGGTTCTAAGATTATGGATGTTGGAACTGGTGGTGGATTTCCTTCAATTCCATTGGCGATATTATTTCCAGAAGCCAATTTTTATGCTATTGATATTATTGCAAAAAAAATAAAAGTGGTTAATGAAGTCATCAAAGCTTTAGGGCTAAAAAACATTAAAGCTGAACAAAAACGTGCTGAAATTGTTAACCATGAATTCGATTTTATTGTAAGTCGTGCAGTGACTAACATGCCAGATTTTGTTTCTTGGATTAAAAATAAAATTAAATCAAACTCAAAACACGAGTTACAAAATGGAATTTTATATTTAAAAGGTGGCGATTTATCAGAAGAATTGAAAGATTTTCCAAAAGCTACCGAATATAATATTTCAGAGTTTTTTGACAATGAATTTTTTGAAACTAAGAAAGTGGTTCACGTACCGTTGAAGTTTAAAGCATAAAAAAAGTCTCCGTTTGGAGACTTTTTAGTTTTATTCTTTTATGATTTTCTTAGTAATACTTCCAT
>CANCFZ010000135.1 GCA_947377425.1 Flavobacteriaceae bacterium | reverse complement strand
CCTTTATGCGCTCTTTCTTCTGGAGCCAATTCCGAAATATCTTCACCTTCCAAAAGGATTTCTCCGTCAGTTACAGTGTAGTTTTCGTTTCCTGCAATGATGGAAGAAAGTGTAGATTTTCCTGCACCATTTGGTCCCATAATTGCGTGAACTTCTCCTGCTTTTATCTCAAGATTAATTCCTTTTAATATTTCTTTGTCTTCTACTGAAGCGTGTAAGTTGCTAATTTTTAACATTTGTTGTTTTGTTTATTCGTAATGTCCTTTTAAAGAAATGATATTTAATATTTCAATTGTATTTTCATCAACAATTTCATAAACCAATCTATGCTCTTGATTTATTCTTCTTGACCAAACTCCATTAAGATTATATTTTAATGGTTCGGGTTTTCCTATTCCTTCAAAAGGATTTTCTTCGATTGCTCTTAGCAATTCAGAAATTTTTTTAAGAATTGTTTTGTTTCCAGATTTTGACCAAAACTCTAAATCTTTTTTGGCTTTGTTAGAAAATATTATTTCCATAACTTATCTATATCTTCCAAAGTCATTTTTATTCCTTTCCCTTGTTTTAATTCTTCTCTTGCTTCCAAAATTTCTTTAACAAATTCAGGATTGTATGGTTTTTCTTCTTCAACAATTTCAAAACCAAGCGATTTTGCCAATGATTTTAACACTGGAAAATCTTTTTTCTTTACATTTTTTAAAACTATATCCATAACTTTTAATTTTGATTAACCTACTGAACCTTCTAGCGAAATCTCAAGTAACTTCTGAGCTTCAACGGCAAATTCCATTGGTAATTTATTTAAAACTTCTTTACTGAAGCCGTTTACGATTAATGCAATTGCTTTTTCGGTTGGAATCCCTCTTTGGTTGCAATAGAAAACCTGATCTTCACCAATTTTACTTGTTGTTGCTTCGTGCTCAATTTTGGCAGAAGTATTTTTGCTTTCGATGTACGGAAACGTATGCGCACCACAATTATTTCCCATCAAAAGCGAATCGCATTGTGAAAAATTTCTCGCATTATCGGCGTTTGCTCCAATTCGTACCAAACCACGGTAACTGTTTTGAGATTTTCCTGCTGAAATTCCTTTCGAAATAATAGTCGATTTTGTGTTTTTCCCGATGTGAATCATCTTCGTTCCAGTATCGGCTTGCTGAAAATTATTGGTAACTGCAATCGAATAAAATTCGCCTATTGAATTATCACCTTTCAAAATTACCGATGGATATTTCCAAGTAATTGCAGAACCAGTTTCTACTTGCGTCCAAGAAATTTTGGCACTTTTCTCGCAAATTCCTCTTTTGGTTACGAAGTTATAAACACCGCCTTTTCCTTCTTTATTTCCTGGATACCAGTTTTGTACTGTTGAATATTTTATTTCGGCATTATCCAAAGCAATTAGTTCAACAACGGCTGCGTGCAATTGATTTTCGTCACGGCTTGGCGCTGTACAACCTTCAAGATAAGAAACATAACTGCCTTCGTCAGCAATAAGAAGTGTTCTTTCAAATTGTCCTGTTCCTGCTTGATTGATTCGGAAATAAGTTGATAATTCCATTGGACAACGAACGCCTTTTGGAATATAACAGAAACTTCCGTCGGAGAAAACAGCTGAATTTAAAGCCGCATAAAAATTATCTCTTTGTGGTACAACAGTTCCTAAATATTTACGAACTAATTCCGGATGTTCTTTAATTGCGTCCGAAATTGAGCAAAAAATAATTCCTTTTTCGTTCAATGTTTTTTTGAATGTTGTTGCAACAGAAACCGAATCGACAACAATATCCATTGCAATATTATTCATCATTTTTTGTTCATCAACATTAATTCCTAGCTTTTTGTACATGGCTAACAATTCTGGATCAACATCGTCTAATGTCTTATTTGGATCGGCTTTTTTAGGTGCAGAATAATACGAAATTGCTTGAAAATCGGGTTTTTCATAGTGTACATTTGCCCATTCTGGCTCAATCATTTCTTGCCAAGCACGAAAAGCTTCAATACGCCAATCGGTCATCCATTGTGGTTCTTCTTTTTTCAAGGAAATCGCACGAACTATATCTTCATTTAATCCAATAGGAAACGTTTCAGAATCTAAATCGGTATAAAATCCGTATTCGTATTCCTTAGTTTCTAATTCTATTTTTAAATCGTCTTCTGTGTATTTTGACATTTTATTTTGTTTTATAGAGAAAATGATTCTCCGCAACCACAAGTTCTACTTGCATTTGGATTATTAAATACAAATCCTTTTCCGTTCAATCCGCCAGAAAATTCTAAAATTGTTCCTGCTAAATACAAGAAAGATTTCTTTTCTACGGCTATTTTTACGTTATTGTCTTCAAAAACCTTGTCGTTTTCGCCAAGTTGTTTGTCAAATTTTAATTCATACGACAAACCCGAGCAACCGCCACTCTTTACGCCTACTCTAACGTAATCAACGGCAGCGTCAAAACCGTCATCTTTCATCATGTCGATGATTTTTTTACTTGCTGAATCTGAAACTTTTATCATTGCTTATTTTGATTTTGTCTAAATAAAGCACAAAGTTACTACAATTATCTATTTTTTCCACAAATCATAACATTTTTATAACTAATGTTTGCATAGAAAAAATCGATTTCGATGCAATCAAAACAAACTGATTTAGTAAATTGCACCGATTTTAGAAATATAAAAAAATGAAACTATATCCTATTGAAGCAGGTAACTTCAAACTTGATGGTGGCGCAATGTTTGGCGTAGTTCCAAAAACGCTTTGGAACAAAACTAATCCAGCCGATGAAAACAACCTGATTGATATTGCCGCAAGATGTTTGTTGATTGAAGACCGAGGTCGCTTAATCCTTATTGATACTGGAATGGGCAATAAACAATCGGATAAGTTTTTTAGTTATTATTCGCTTTGGGGAACTCATTCTTTGGATAAATCATTAGCAAAATATGGTTTTCATAGAGATGATATAACCGATGTTTTTATGACACATTTGCATTTTGACCATTGTGGCGGAAGCGTGAATTGGAACAAAGATAAAACTGGTTACGAAGTCGCATTTAAAAACGCAAAATATTGGACAAACGAAAACCATTGGGAATGGGCAACCAAACCAAATCAACGTGAAAAGGCCTCGTTTTTATCAGAAAACATTTTACCCATTCAAGAAAGCGGACAATTAAATTTTATATACAGAACAGATTTCGATTTTGAATTCTCTCCAGAATTAGGATTCAATATTTTATTTGTTGATGGTCATACCGAAAAAATGATGATTCCTCAAATTCTTTATAAAGGTAAAATTATAGTTTTTTGTGCCGATTTGATTCCGACTACTGGACATTTACCGTTGCCTTATGTAATGGGATACGATACTCGTCCGCTTTTAACAATGCCCGAAAAAGCGAAATTTCTTGAAACTTGTGCCGAAAATAATTACTATTTATTTCTGGAACACGATGCGCAAAATGAAATCATTACGGTAGAAAAAACTGAAAAAGGCATTCGATTGAAAGATATTTTTAAATGCGAAGATATTTTCTAAATTTTAATAAAAACAAACAATTCTAAAATACAAACAACAATGAAATCAATAAAACCAATTTTTATTTCCGCTTTTGCTCTTCTTGCGTTATCTAGTTGTAATGCGCCAAAAGCATCAATAATGAGCACTAATCCTGCTAATATTGATAAAACTCCATTAAAAACAACTCCAATTAAAGAGGCTGATTTAAAACGTTGGAGCGATTTAGATTTAGTAAAAGATACTATTCCCGGAATGAGTATTGACAAGGCTTATAAAGAATTTTTGAAAGGTAAAAAAGGAACCAAAATTATTGTTGGAATTGTAGATTCTGGTTTGGATATTGATCACGAAGATTTAAAAGGTAAAATTTGGACCAACAAAAAAGAAATTCCCGGAAATAATATTGACGATGATAAAAATGGTTATATTGATGATGTTCACGGTTGGAATTTTCTAGGTGAAGCTACAGATGAAAATTTAGAATTAACACGTATCGTTAAAAAAGGTGACGATGGTTCTGAAACTTATAAAGCTGCAAAAACCGAATTAGATAAAAAATTAGCTGAAATAAATCAACAAAAACCTCAAGTTGATATGATTTCTAAAGCTGATAAAGACATTAGAACATTTTTGAAAAAAGAAAAATATACTATTGCCGATTTGAAATCTATCACAACAACGGATGCAAATCTTAGCAAAAGCAAAATGATCATGACAAGCATCGCAACCCAAGCTGGTGAAGGCTTTCAGGATGAAATAAAATCATATATTGATTATGTTTACGACCAATTAAATTACAACTTAAATGTGAATTTTAATGGCCGAAAAACAGGCGATAATCCAGATAACATGGATTCTAAATTCTACGGAAACGGAAATGTAAAAGGTCCAGATGTTGAAGACGCGCTTCACGGGACACACGTAGCGGGTATCATTGCTCAGATTCGCGGAAACGGATTGGGTGGAGATGGAGTTGTAGACAAAAATGTAGAAATTATGGCGGTTCGTGCTGTACCAAATGGTGACGAATATGATAAAGATATTGCGTTGGCTATTCGTTATGCTGTAGATAATGGTGCAAAAGTAATCAACGGAAGTTTTGGTAAAGACTATTCTCCACACTCCGAATGGGTTTGGGATGCCATAAAATATGCCGCAAGCAAAGACGTATTGTTTGTTCACGCCGCTGGAAATGACTCTAAAGATGTAGATTCAGAACCAAATTTCCCAACGGATGAAATGAATGGAGCTGAAATTTCTGATAATTTATTGACTATTGGAGCTTTAAACTATGAGTATGGTTCTAAATTAGTTGCCGATTTTTCTAATTATGGTCAAAAGAATGTAGATGTTTTTGCTCCTGGAGTTAAAATTTATGCAACTGTTCCAAACAACAAATATATTTTTGAACAAGGAACGTCAATGGCTTCGCCAAATGCTGCAGGAGTTGCTGCTTTAATTCGTTCTTATTATCCAAAATTAACCGCTTCACAAGTAAAACATATTTTAATGGACTCTGGTACACCAATTTCATCAACGGTTATTGTAGGAGAAGCAAAAAATCAAGTTCCTTTTTCAGCTACTTGTGTATCTGGAAAGATTGTAAATGCCTACAATGCTCTATTGATGGCGGAACAAATGTCAAAAAAATAAAAAAAAATAAAAAAATGGAAGAAGAATTATCGCTTCCATTTTTATTTTGGAGAAATACTAATGAAAAAAACAATTCTTTTATCAGTTTTAATATTGAGTTTTAGCATCTCTTTTGCTCAAAACTCAACCTATTGGCAACAGCGAGTTGATTACAAAATGAGCATCTCAATAGACATAAAAACCTATCAATACAAAGGAAAGCAAGAATTGATTTACACCAATAATTCTGCAGATACTTTGCGTCGTGTTTTTTATCATTTATATAACAATGCTTTTCAACCAGGAAGTGAAATGGACATGCGTTTACAAAACGTAAAAGATCCCGATTCAAGAATGGTTAATAAAATAAAAGTTGACGGTAAAGACGTAAAAGAAAGTAGAATTTCAAAATTACAATCCAATGAAATAGGTTATTTACACGTTTCAAATTTTAAACAAGATGGAGAAAATGCCATTGCAAAAGAAGTTGAAACTATTCTTGAAGTAACACTTACAAAACCTATTTTTCCAGGAAAATCAACAACGTTGACTTTAGATTTTGACGGACAAGTTCCGGTTCAAATTCGTCGTTCTGGACGAAATAATTCGGAAGGTGTAGAACTTTCAATGGCACAATGGTATCCAAAAATGGCAGAATTTGATTTTGAAGGATGGCATGCCGATGCGTATATTGCAAGAGAATTTTACGGAGTTTGGGGAAATTTTGATGTAAACATTACTATTGATAAAAATTATCTTCTAGGAGGAACTGGCTATTTACAAAATGGAAACGAAGTTGGATTTAATTATCAAGACAAAAATAGTATTGTAAAAATTCCTAAGAAACAAAAAACGTTAACTTGGCATTTTATTGCGCCAAACGTGCATGATTTTACATGGGCTGCTGATAAAAATTACATTCATGATGTGGTTCCAACAAACTTTGGAACAACCCTACATTTCATCTACAAAAACAATCCAGATATAATCGAAAACTGGAAATTTGCAGAACCTAAAACTGTTGAATTAATGGAATATTACAACCAAATTGTTGGAAAATATCCTTATAATCAATATTCTGTAATTCAAGGTGGAGACGGCGGAATGGAATATGCCATGTGCACATTAATTCTTGGAACAGGGAAAAAAGAAGGTTTGGTGGGATTAATAGCGCACGAAATGGGACACTCATGGTTTCAACATATACTTGCGTCTAACGAAAGTAAACATCCGTGGATGGACGAAGGATTTACGTCATTTATTGAAGATTTGGGCGTG
>CANCFZ010000134.1 GCA_947377425.1 Flavobacteriaceae bacterium | reverse complement strand
AATACAAAATGCGGATTCATTTGCAAATGCAGTGCTTTTTGTTCGTATTCGGCAACTTCTTTTTGCAATGTCAAGCGACGTTTCACCTGTCTTCGATTAAAAATTAAGAAGATTAAACCAATTAAAAGTAATATTCCAACAACTGAAAACAAAGTAATCCATCGTTGCGATTTGTTTTTTTCATTCAGTAAGGCTTCTTTCTTTTGGTATTCAAAATCCATTTCGGCACGAACGAATTTCTTGTCATTTTCCAAATTGTTCAAGCTATCTCTTGCTGTAATATAGTTTTTAAAATGCACCAACGATTGCTCATTATTGTTCTGAAGTTCATACAATTCACTCAACAATTTCTCCGAATGAAACGTTTGATCAAGAACACCAATTTCTTTAGCATAAGCAAGTGATTTAGTAGTATAAGTCATGGCTTCTGCATATTTTTTCTTGTCGCAATACAATTGACCTAAATTATATAATGTTAATGATGCGCCAAATTTATTCTGAATTTCTTCATACAATTTCAAGGAAATATTATAATAAGAAATCGCTTGATTATTATCGTTTTGTTTTTTGTAATAATCGCCCAAATAGTTGTTTAAAAGTGCAAATCCACGTTTGTTATCAATAGTTCCGAATCCTTTTTTAGCTTTGTTGTAATAATTTAGTGCTTCTGTAAAATTGTTTTGTTCAAAATAAATTACACCAATATTAGTTAACGTCACAGGAACGGTTTGCTCCCCAATTTCCTGTTGAATTTTTAAAGCTTTTTTGAAATATTCAAGCGCTTTGGTTGGATTGAGTTGCGATTTGTAAACAACACCAATATTATTGTAGGCTTTGGAAATACTGTTTTTATCTCCAATTTCTTGATACAACTTTAAGGCATTTTGATAATTTTCTAATGCTACATAATAATTTCCTTCTTGCGAATAGATAACTCCCAAACTGGCTAATGAACGAGCCAAACCATTTTTAGCATTTTTGTTTTCATCATCAGCATTCAATAGTTTTTGAAATTCAACTTTCGCTTTGTTGAAAAAAGCAGTAGCATTTTTATAATTTCCTAAAACGATGTTGGCATTACCATTATTAATATAAGAGGTGGCTAAACCAAAGCCATTGTTTGTTTTTTGCGACAAAACCATCGCTTTAGTAGCATAAAAAGTAGTAGAATCAGGATTGATTTCTTTAAAATTATTCGCCAGATTATTATAGATTGTAACTTTTGTAGTATCAATTTTTGCTACTCGAAGCACTCTTTTTAAACTATCAATAGTGGTGGTTTGAGAATAACCGATGCTATTGAACGCAATGAATAAAAAAAGTATTGTAATGTTAAACTTATTTTTCAAAATGTATTGTTTTAACTTATCAAAACAAAGATAGAATAAGTTTTATTTAAATAATGCTGAAACTATTGATGTGATGTTTTCGTTTATTATTTAATGAGTTTGATTTATTATCAATGCAAACATTAATTTATGTAACATTTGATAGTAATTGTGTAACACTTATTCTACAGGAATGTTGCAATTTTGTTAGCTAAATCGAAATAGTTTTTTGTTAAAATCAAATTAAGGAAATATTAAGGAGTTATATTATGGAAATAGTAAAAAAATAGTAATTTTGACGTTCAAACAATACCTTTTATCGATAAAGGATAAGAAATATTTAAAAAAAATGAATAAAAATCTAAAAAAAGGATTAATAGTTATAGTTGTTTTAATAGTAGTTGGCTATTTCACTTTTCCTATTATAAAAGACTATTTGGTTAATAATCTAGGGAAAAGAGATGTACAATCAGAAGAAGCTGTTTATACATTAAAAACTAAAGATATCGTAGCAGAATTTACAGCGAATGAAGCTACTGCAAATGAAAAATATCTTAATAAACCAGTTGCAATTTCGGGTGTAGTAACTTCTGTAAATGACAAAGAAGTTATTATTGATGAAATAGGAATTTGCAATTTCACAACTGCCAATGCTACTTTAAAAGCTGGTCAAACGGTTACAATTAAAGGTAGAGTTGTAGGTTATGATGACTTAATGGGTGGCTTAAATTTGGATCAATGTTCTATAAATAAATAATTAATTAAAAAATGAAATTACTAAAAATCACACTTTCTGCTTTCTTTCTTTTTTGCTTTGGTTTTGCCAATGCTCAAGATGATTTGATGAACGAATTGGATGCAACAAAATCCGACAAAAAAGAAATCTCATCTGCTGCCTTCAAAGGTTTGCAAGTGGTAAACATGCAATCAACAAAACTTCCTATGAAAGGAGAGTTCTATTTTCTAGTTTCTCACCGTTTTGGAGATTTAACAAATGGAATGAATAACTTTTTTGGATTAGATGCTGCCTATACTAAATTAGGTGGTATTTATGGTGTTACAAATTGGTTGTCTCTTGGTTTATCAAGACAAACGTATCAAAAAACCTATGAATTGGCTGTAAAATACAAATTGGCTAATCAAATAGATGGTGGCTTTCCCGTAACGATTGTAGGATACAATACTATGGATATCAGAAGTGATTTAAAAACAACTTTATATCCAGATTTAAGAGCTAGTGATCGTTTTGCTTATTCGTCTCAATTGATTGTCTCAAGAAAAGTAAATAGTTCTTTGTCATTTCAAGTGAATCCAATGTTTATTCATAAAAACTTATATGATGAATTGGCAGACCAAAAAAATACTTTTTTATTGGGTACTGGAGCAAGATGTAAAATCTCAAAAAGATTGAGTATTAATTTAGATTATGCTGCAAGATTGAATTTACCAGAAGCATATGACTATTCAGTTCATAATCCTATATCTTTAGGATTAGATATTGAAACAGGTGGACACGTATTTCAATTAGTTTTCTCTAACAGTCAAACAATGAATGATGTTGCTTATTACACAACAGCATCTGGAATTAAAGGTGGCAGAGGAATTTTCTTCGGATTTAACATGTATAGAGTTTTTTAATATAAAATAGATATGAAAAAAGTAAAATTAGTTATAGCATTATTAGTAGGAATTGCATTTTTTGTCTCTTGTGATTCTAGAACACAACAAGATTTAGAAGGAGTAATTACAAATCCAACTTATGTTAAAAATGTAAAACCAATCATAGACGCAAAATGTGTGTCATGTCATTCACAAAGTGGACAAGGGAATTACCCAGATTTAGATACTTATCAAAATGTGGTGGATGCTCAAAATGGAACAAATAGCAACAAATTGTTATGTAGTATTCTATCTAGTTCATGTACTTCTGATAGAATGCCTAAGAGTGATGCTCCATTATCAAGTGGAAGTATTACAACAATTACTAATTGGATAAACAATAATTATCCTGAACAATAAATAATAAACAATTAAAAATGACTGATATGAAAAAGATTTTAATTTCAATGGTATGTTTGGTTTTCTCAACAGTTGCATTTTCTCAAAAAATGATGACTCGTTCAGGAGAGATAAAATTTGACGCTACAGTTCCAGGAGCTATGGATCCTGTTATTGCTACTAACAATACAGTTTCTTCAATTTTTGATAAAACTACAGGTCAGTTAGTTCTTCAAGGAATGGTGAAATCATTTAAGTTCAAATCTCCTTTAATGGAAGAACATTTCAATGAAAACTATATGGAAAGTGATAAACTTCCTAAAACAAGTTTTAATGGAAAAGTTGTTGGATATGACGGAAAAACTGGAACTTATGATGTTGAAGGTGACTTGACTATTCACGGTGTAACTAACAAAGTGAAAACTAAAGTTACAATCTCAAATGCAGGTGGTAAATTAGAAATTGCAGGTAATTTTGTTGTAAAATTAAGCGATTATAAACTTGAAGTGCCAGCAATGGCTAAGAAAACATTAGCCGAAACAGCTAAAATATCTATTAAATTAGATTTAGAAGATAAAAAATAAAAGTTTAATAAAAAAGACGAAAATCATGAAAAATATTTACAAATTGGTTGTTATAGCATTATTAGTATGCTTTTCAACATCTTTGAAGGCGCAGACGGCAGGAACTTTAACTTTTACATTTACAGATGCTGCTCAAACTAGTGCATCATATGGAGGAACTAGACATACACTAGCTGCATGGATTGAAAATACTGGAACTACTGGAAAAAGTTGTATTAGTGAAACTACACATTTAACAACTGGTCAATCTACAACTGCTCATAATGGTGCAATATATGCAACTTATTTACGTTACTGTTGTGGAAATAGCACTTCAGATCACGAACCTCAATGGAAATTATTAAATGGGAATTCTACAACTGCAACTTTAGCAACTGGTGGTACTTCAAGTTCAACAATTACTGCGGGTGCTACTGTAAGAACAATTACTTGGAATGTTCCTACAACAGTAACTGATGGTTTGTTTAGAGTTTGTTTAGAAAAAGCATGGGATGAAGGTACTAGCTCAATAGAACAAAGATATTTCCAATTTAATAAAAATGGAACTGCTGTTACTTATACAGGTACAACTAATACTGCTGCACCAACACCAACTGTAGATGATGCTTCTTTTAAAAATATTACATTAACTTGGGCTCCAAGTGTTGCTGCAAATGAGCAATTTTCTAATGAAGAAATGGCAGTTATTTATCCAAATCCTAGCAAAGGATTCTTTAATATTGACTTCAAAACCGATGTAAAAAATGTTAAAGTGTTAAATGCTTTAGGTCAAGTAGTTTACAATGAGGAAATCACGGACCAAGCTATCACTACTAAAAAAGTTGATTTATCAAATTTGAATGGTGGTGAATATATAGTTATTGTTTCAAATGAAACAGGGCAATCAAGTTATAAAGTTATTTTAGATAAATAATTTTTTATCACAGAAAATTAAAGGCATCTATTAGATGCCTTTTTTATTTTTCATCTATTTCTTTAATTATAGAGTGTATTTCAGGGGTTTGGTAATATTGGTAATTTCCTTTATCATCCGAATAGGTTAGATAAGCTTGCAATTCAGGATGATTGGCTAAAAATATTTTTGCTTTATCTAATCCCATTACTAAAATTCCAGTAGCATTAGAGTCTGATGAAATGCAATCTTTTGCAATAACAGAGGCACTTAATAAATTATTTTTTGCTGGATAACCTGTTTTTGGGTCTAAATGATGAGCATATTTTATTCCATCTATTATAACATATCTTCTATTGTTTCCTGAAGTTGAGAGCGCTCTATCTTTTAATGTAACAATAGCTTTTATTGGATTTAGACTTTCTTTATTGTCAAAAGGTTGTTCAATTCCTATGGTCCAAATTTTACCATTGGAATCTGTTCCTTTTGCAAAAACTTCACCACCAATTTCTACACTATAGGATTTAATCCCTTTTTTATTTAAAAAGTCAGACACAACATCTACAGAATATCCTTGAGCAAAAGCATTAAAATCTAATGAAACACGAGGATCTTTTTTTATGATTCGATTGCCTTTAAGTTCAATTAAATTAAAGCCAACAAATTGTAATATACTGTCAATTTTAGGTTTCTCTATTGTTGTTTTTTTTGCAGGACCAAATCCCCATAAATTAGTCAATGGTGCTACAGTAGGGTCAAAAGCACCGTCAGAGTTTTTCCATACTTCTTTTGCTTTGTTAAAACAAGTTATAAAGTAGTTGTCTACAACAACCTCTTGATTTATATTTACTTTTGAAATAATGGAATTAGGATTGTAAGTTGAAACCGATAAATCAAAATCTTTTAAAAGAGCATCAATTTCATTTATAAAATTTCTTTCTTTTGAATCTATGTAAACTATATGATAAGTTGTGCCTTGAGCTCGGCCTTCGATTTTAATTTCTTTATTTAAAGAGAATATGTCACTTTTAAAACCAATCTTTTTTAGTTTTTCAAGAAGTTTTCTTGCTTTACCGTTATTTGAATTTAATTTTAAAGTTTGTTCACAATCTTTTAAAGCTTCTTTATAGTTTTTAAGTTTCATCTTTAGATTAGCTCTATTTATAAAAGCTTCTTCATTAGAAGAATTAATTTTGATAATTTTATTAAAATCAGATAGTGCACCTTTTAAATTTCCTTGCTTTATTTTTAAATTAGCTCTATCCGAATAAGCTTCAATATTGTCGTTCCTCTTTTCAATAGCAGTAGAATAATCGGTAATTCCACTTTTGTATTTTTTTAATGCTACGTTACTCAATCCTCTGAAATAATACAAATTTGAATTTGTAGGTTCTAATTCGATAGCTTTATTAAGATCAAGAATAGCATCACTATATCGTTTCATTTTCATTTTCATTTTTGCTCGATATTGATAATAATCCGATTCGGAAGACTCTATTTCAATAGCCTTGCTAAAATCATCAATAGCTCCATTATAATCATCAATTTTAATTTTGGTCAAACCTCTATCAAAATAAGAATAAGAATCTTTTGGATCATTTTGAATTAATTGAGAATAACAATCTATTGCTTTATTAAACTCTTTTTTCTGAACATAATCAAAAGCTGAATTTGTAAGCATTTGTTTTGTTTCTTGAGAAAATAAATTAAGATGTAAGCTTAATAAGACTATTAAAA
>CANCFZ010000133.1 GCA_947377425.1 Flavobacteriaceae bacterium | reverse complement strand
AATAATTTCAATTTTAGATGGATATTTCGCTTTGATAATTTCCAATGCTTTTTCAAAAAAAGAAATCCCTTTGGTATAATACGTTCCTCGATTAATCCCAAGAAAAATAATCACTTTATCGGTGATTTCAATTTCAGAATAGTTGATTTTAGAAGTATTTATCGGGTTTGGAATCAATCCTAAAAACTGTGGATGGTTTTGTAAAGGCAACAAGTAATCAATATCTGAAGCGATAACGCCTTGGATATTTTGATAAATCAATTCGTGTGTTTTTTTAAGATTTGGAGTAAGAAATTCTAAAATATAACTGATTTCGGGTTTAGATTTTGGATTCTCAAAATATGGATTCATTATAGAATAGCGTTCTTTTTTTTTCATTAAATAGTTAGCTACAATATAGTCAACACCACAGCACAAAAGGAAAGTTTTTTTATTTTGTTTGAATAATTTCTTTAAAAGAAATCGTTCCAAGGTTGGAATTGTTTGTATTGGAGCTTCATTTATCAATTGCACTACATCAAATTCTTTTAAAGTTTTTAGATGAAAATAAAATCGAATTCCAAATTCAATTCGAGCAATATCAAACTTAGTTAGTCTATAAATAATTTGCCGTGGAATGTTTCCTAACTTGGTTTCGCACCATGTTGGTTTAGTTGATAAATCGGCAGGATAATTCTTGAAACCATCACCATTGGCAATGATTACAACTTCATGTCCGAGCGATACTAATCCTTCTTTCAAAGAATTGTGCAACCGACTAAATTCACCTACTAATAAAATTCTCACTTATTGCTTATATTTGTTGCTAAAATAGTCAAAAAATGAACGTTTCCGAAAAAAAGCGACATAGAATTTGTATGGTTTCCGACCAACTGGCAACAGGCGGTGCAGAACGTTGTTCGGCTTTATTGTCTATTTTTTTTGAGAAAAACAATTGCAAAGTACATCATGTAGTTGTAGTTGATAAAATTGAATATGAATTTGCTGGCGAACTTTTGAATCTTGGAAAATTTAAAAATGAGTCTAATGGATTCTTAAATAGATTAATACGATTTAGAATTTTAAAGCAATTTTTTAAAGAAAATAAATTTGACTACATCATTGATTTTAGAGTAAAACGTCATTCAATTCAAGAGCTCTATATTGCTAAAAATATTTTTTCGTTGCCATTAATTGTTACAATTCACAGTTATATGACGGATATGTATTTTCCTAAAAATAATTATTTAGCCAATAAAATTTACTCTAATTGTTATAAAATTATTACTGTTTCAGATACTATAAAAGAAAAAGTATTTTCTGATTTCAATTATTCCAATGTGCAACGAATTTATAATCCAATTGATTTTGAGTTCATCGAGAAAAAAGCAAACGAAGCTTTTACTATTGATTATAAATACATTTTGGCAGTTGGTAGAATGGAAGATGATGTAAAACAATTTGATAAATTAATAAGTTGTTTTGCCAAATCTGATTTACCAAAAAACAATATTAAACTTGTAATTTTAGGAGATGGTTTATTAAAAAATGATTTAGAAAAATTAGTGCAATCACTTCATTTGGAAGATGTAGTTTTATTTAAAGGAAAAATAAACAATCCATTTCCCTATTATAAAAATGCTTTCTTTACGGTCTTATCCAGTCGAAATGAAGGTTTTCCAACTGTGCTTTTGGAATCATTAGCCTGCGAAACTCCAATAGTTGCTTTCGATTGTAATTCGGGTCCTAGTGAAATTATTATCGATAAAGAAAACGGACTTTTAGTAGAAGATCAAAACCAAGAAAAACTTATAGAAGCGATGAATGAAATGGTTTTAAACGAAAAATTGTATTATCATTGTAAAAGTAATGCCAAAGTAAGTGTGCAAAAATTCAGTGTCGAAAATATAGGTTTACAATGGCTAGAACTGATGAAAATTAAATAAAATGAACGTAGAAATTATTACAATTCCAAAGGTAGAAGACCACAGAGGAAACCTTGCAATTATTGAAAAAAATGTACTTCCTTTTGATGTAAAACGTGTTTATTATTTGTTTGATGTTCCAAGCAATGCCCATCGTGGAGGTCATGCACACAAAGAGCAATCTGAATTTTTAGTAGCACTTTCAGGAAGTTTTGATGTAGTTCTTAAAGATGGGAGTACAACCAAAACAGTTACTTTGAACAAGCCTGATAAAGGGCTTTTAATCAGTACAAATATTTGGCGTGAACTAGAAAATTTTTCTTCTGGAGCTGTTTGTTTGGTTCTGGCTTCCGATGTTTTTAGCGAAGACGATTATATTAGAAACTACGATGAGTTTATTTCATTCTTGAGTAACTCGTAACTTTCATTCCTTTTTTAGATAGTATACCTTTTATCTTTTGAATACTTTTTAGCATGAAGACTGGAAGTTTCAATAGTATTTTTTGTTTAAAATTGAGTTGATCAAAATCAATTTTGGAACTTATTTTTTTATATAATTCATAATCACCATCCGTTTTAATGTGTTTTGCTAAAACATAGCGTTCAAAAGAAAGGTACTTTTGAAAACTATCATTTCCTTTAGCGAGAAAATCGTATTTATCATAATCAGGAAGTCTTTTATTCAAAATCGAACTTCGTGTCAGTTGATTGTCGGTTTGCATAAAATAACTCATTCCAACTGTATTGCAAAAAGCCAATTTGAAAGCAGCATTGGCACGAATATTGAAATCAAGATCTTCTGAAAAATCTATGTTTTCATCGTAAAAACCAACTGTTTGATATACCTTTTTATGAAAACAAACACTTCCATGATTGTAAATTCCTTGCCCTAAATTATATTTAAAAAAGTCGATAATTTGCGAACTATCTTTGGTTAAATTTTCAGCGTGATTGTGTGGATTAGCAATTTTTGAATTGTAAATTTCTTCATAATTAGTGGCAAAAATGCCTGCTTCAGGAAAATCTATAATCAGCTTATGAATTGTTTCTAGAAAATGAGGTTTCCACAAATCATCGGCATCGAGGAAAGTGATGTAACTGGAAGCAGCATTTTTGATTCCTGTATTTCTTGCTGCTGAAAGTCCTTTATTTTCAGAATGCTCGATTAACTTTATATTCTCAGAAAGAAAAGGTTTTACTTTTTCAACACTTTTATCAGTAGAACAATCATTTATTATTAAAATTTCATAATCCGTAAAAGTTTGATTGAGAATACTTTTTAAGGTATTTTCAACATACTTATCTTTGTTGTAAAGCGGAATGATAACGGAGAAAAAAGGCATATTATTCTTTTAAAATAAAATCAAAAATAGTATTCCAATCATTCAATTGGTCATTTTTATCAAATGTATCATTATTTCCTTGATAATGAATTGTGTTATTTACAAAATCAGTAATCAGTTGTGCCAATTCTTTTGGTTTTTCTGTATCAAAAAATGATACTTTATCGTAGTTACCAACTGTTTCTTTAGCATATGGCAAATTGGCTGCAAGTATAGGTTTGTTGAATGCCTTGGCTTCTGATAATGGCAAACCCCAAGTTTCCAATTTAGAAGGAAAAACAATGCAATCTACTGAATTATAAAGTTTCAACACTTCATCTCTTGAAATCCAACCTTTAAAATCAACTTCTGGCATTGTTTTGTGCTTGTTGTAAAGGTATTTCGCAAAACGATGCGGATTGTCTTTAATGGTTGTAAAATGAAGCTTTACTTTACTTTTTATAGTATTGTCAAGCAATGAAATTGCCTCAAAAATCAACTCAAAATTCTTAAAAGTTCTTGGAAAACTAGGGTAGAAGAAGTGTGTTTTATTGGATTCTAAATCTATTTTTTCAGATGTTATTTCTTCTGTATATTCAGGATTACAGACTTTTATATTTTGGATATTGTATAATTGTTCAAATTCCTTTTTAATCCAATTTTGTTGTACAAAAACAGTATGGTTTTTTTTGAGATTGAATTGTGTCAAATATTGATATAAAATAGAGAAAATACCAATTTTATAATCGAATTTCCAATCTTTAAAACTCGATTTGTAGAAAATAGTAGGATGATGAAAATATACAAATTGTTTTTTGCTGACTACATTTGGAGTAACATCATGTAGTGAAAACCAAACATCAGGATTTAATTCTTTAGATAGTTTGTTGAAATAGAAATATTCATAATACAAACGCAGTAACCATGATTTCTTTGCTTTAGGAAATTCAATGTATTCAATATTTGGATAATTAAACTTTGATTTATCATTGACTAAAGCAATAACTTTTAAATTATTTTTTACTGAGTATTCTGATATTTTTTGCAAACAATTATCCATGATGGTAAAAATGCCACCTTCTTTCATGTTTATTCCCGAAATAATGATTGTTTTGTTTTGCAAATTGTTTGTGTTACAATTTAATGAACAGTTTTACACCGTTCTCTGAACCACTTCAAAAATAGCGCCATCTTCACATTTTAATGTTTTAGATGGGAATTTCATTAATAAAGCATAATCGTGCGTTGCCATGATGATGGTTTTACCTAATGCATTGATGTTTTTTAGTACTTCAAGAACTTCAACACTCGTTTGTGGATCCAAATTTCCTGTTGGTTCATCGGCAAGAATTAATTCAGGATCGTTCAATAAAGCTCTTGCAATGGCTACACGTTGTTGTTCACCACCAGATAGTTGGTGTGGCATTTGGTTAGCAAATCCTTTCATGCCCACTTTATCAAGAACTTCGTCAATTTTGTTTTGCATTTCAGTAGTGTCTGTCCAACCAGTTGCTTTCAATACAAAAAGCATGTTGGCGTTTACATTTCTGTCTGGAAGTAATTTAAAATCTTGAAAAACAATTCCAATTTTTCTTCTCAAATACGGAATGTCTTTTTCTTCAAGCGTTGCCAAATCATATTCAACAATATGACCTTCACCTTCTGTAAGTGGTAAATCGCCATATAAAGTTTTCATAAAACTACTTTTTCCAGTACCCGTTTTTCCAATAATATAAAGGAATTCGCCATGATTTACTTCAATATTTACTTGAGATAATATCACTTTATTTTCTTGATAAATGGTAACGTCTTTTAATGCTAATACTACTTGTGACATAGGAAATTTTGTTTATTGGGTAAAAGTAATAAATTTTAGATATTAGATATTAGATTTTAAATATATAAATTTCACATTTTATTTTAATAAACTCAATTACCTGATTTTTATTGTTTAGAAACTTTTTAATGTCTGATATTTAAAATTTAATATCTAAAATTAAATTGTTAAGAAAAATGTTTATAATAAAACCAAACAATCGCGCGTTATACATAGTAGAATGATAAATTTGGGAGTTAATTAAAACAATATCTAATGCGAAATTTGACAGCTTTTTTGGTATTAAACGCGCTAGTTTCAGGAGCCACAATAACCGCTCAACAATCGGCTATTTACACACATCAACAATCAGAATTTGATAGTGCAGTTGCTTTGTATAATGATAAGCAATATTTAGCAGCACAAATTTTATTTGATAAAGTGCAACAAAATAATAAAAATCAAGACATTCAGGCCGATTGTGCTTATTATATTGCGAATTGTGCTATTCGATTGAATCAATCTGGTGCTGATAAATTGATGCAGGATTTCGTTGCTAATTATCCAACAAGCACGAAGCAAAATCAAGCTTACATTGGTGTTGGAACTTATTATTTTGAAAATGGAAATTATCCTCAAGCGCTAGAATATTTTAGCAAAGTTGACGAAAGTGCCTTGACTTATGATGAATTGGAAAAATACAATTTCCAAAAAGGATATTCTTTTTTCTCAGCTAAAAACAAAAAAGAAGCAACAACCTATTTGAATAAAGTAGCAAATTCTAAAGAATATGGTTCTCAAGCCAAATATTACTTAGGATTTATGGCTTATGAAGGCGATAATTATAAAGAAGCAACAAAATATTTTGATCAAGTTTCGGGTGAAGAAAAGTACCAACAGAAATTATCCTATTTTCAAGCGGACATGAATTTCAAGCAAGGTAATTTTCAAAAAGCTATCGATTTGGGTAAAGCAGCTATGACAAAATCTTCTGCGATGGAAAAATCAGAATTGAATAAAATCATTGGAGAAAGTTATTTTAATTTGAAAAAATATGATGAAGCACTTCCATATTTAAAAGAATATGGTGGAAAAAAAGGAAAATGGAATAACACCGATTTCTATCAATTGGGATACACTTATTACCAACAAAAGGATTATGAAAATGCTATTTCACAATTCAATAAAATCATTGATGGAAAAGACTTTGTAGCTCAAAATGCGTATTACCATTTGGGTGAAAGTTATATGAAAACCGAGAGAAAGCAGCAAGCATTAAACGCCTTTAAAAATGCTTCGGAAATGGATTTCGATAAGAAAATTCAAGAAGATGCTAATTTGAATTATGCTAAAATCAGTTATGAAATTGGAAATTCATACCAATCAGTTCCAGATGTTTTGTCTTCTTTTCTTGCAAAATATCCAACATCACCAAGTAAAAATGAGATTGAAAGTTTGTTGATTAATTCCTATATCACTTCTAAAAATTATAAAGAAGCATTAACATTATTAGAAAAGAATAAGAATCCGGAAAACAGATTAGCGTATCAAAAAGTAACTTTTTATCGCGGATTGGAATTGTACACTGATGGTAATTATCAAGATGCACAAAAGATGTTTAAAACGTCAATTG
>CANCFZ010000132.1 GCA_947377425.1 Flavobacteriaceae bacterium | reverse complement strand
AAATTGTGAATTGGCTCGATATGCTCCGTCAACTAGCGTTACTATTCAACAAGATTATGATAAAGCCGTTGAAATTATATCTAATTTAGAAAAGCAATTAGTATAACCATGAAGAAAACAATCTATATATTTTTATTGATTTCTCAAGTATTTTGGGCTCAAGATACTTTTGATAAAGGAAATCAATGCTACCAAAAAGACAACTATCAAGAAGCTATTGCCAATTATGAAAGCGTTTTAGCTTACGGAAAACAATCGGCAGAAGTGTATTTCAACATAGGAAATTGTTATTACAAACTGCACAAAGTAGCACCAGCAATTTATAATTATGAAAAGGCTTTATTACTGAATCCGAATGATGAAGAAATTAAAACCAATTTAGATTTTGCACGAAAAATGACTATCGACGACATCAAAATAATTCCAAAAGTAGGATTTCATAAATTAATAGAAGATTTTACATCTAGTTATTATTATGATACTTGGGCTTGGATTGCAGTAGTTTTTAGCTTTGTATTTTTAGGTTTTTTTATTGGCTATTATTTTTCAGGAACAACTTTCAAAAAACGAATTTACTTCACCGGAATGTTTCTAATTTTATTCGGAATTGTTATTAGTGTTTCCTCAGGAATTTATGAAAAAAATAGAATTTCAAGTGATAAACCAGCCATCGTTTTTGCTGAAAACGCCTCAGTAAAAGGTGAACCAAAATCATCTTCCACCGAAACTATTTTACTTCACGAAGGAACAAAAGTTTATGTTTTAGAAAGTGTTGCCAATTGGAAAAAAGTACAATTAACCGATGAAACTACGGGTTGGATTCAAGAAGATGCAATAAAAGAGTTGAATTAATTACTTGTAATTTTCTTTCCTAAATCCTTAAACCAATCTGTTAAAACAGGCAACATAAATTCAGAAGTTTTCAAAACGGGATTAAAAAAAAATGATTTTTTTTGAGCTTCTTTAGAAATCAACGCATTGTTGATGTTCACTTTTTGGAATAAACTTAAAATCACTCCAAGAAACAAAGCCATTCTTATAGTCGCAAAAACAGCACCACCTAATTTGTTTAACCAACCCAAAAACAAAGTACTGGCAATTTTAGAAAGTAATTTTGCCAACAAACGAATTCCAAGGATTACGATTATTAAAATAATTATAAACGCTGTTACTTTCGCAGTTTTGCTATCGCCAAGTAAAGAAGAAAACTTAACAGCAATATAAATTCCAACAAAAAACGAAATCAACGAAGCAAATTCAATAATAAGTCCGTTTCGCAATCCACGAATTAATCCAAAAACCAATAAACCACCTAAAATAATATCAATAAAACTCATTTGTTCAAATTAAGAGGACAAATATAATCGAAATTTTATATTGTCACATTGAGCGTAGTCGAAATGCTAAATGTGATATATTTGCAAATCATTATGAGTAAAGTAAAAGTCTATTTTCTTCACTCTTTTTTCTAAAAAAATAAAATGTCAAGAGATATACAATTAAAAGAACGTTGGGAAAAGGTCGTTGAAATTCTTTCCAATCAATTTGCTGAGGGCGAACAATTAGATTTAGATGCTATTATATACCTAATTGGAGTTCAAGAATTGGGAAAATTCAAAAGTATTTTTGCTAAAGACGAAAAAGTCAACTTAATGCACATAGCAATTTGCCAATTGTTGGTGCCTTATGGCTACTACGAATTTGATTTTGTAGATAAAGACGGTTGGCCACATTACATAGTAAAAGAAGAATTACCGCAATTAAAAGCGGGAGAACAATCCATTTTAATGAAAGATGCTATTGTGAATTATTTCATCGAAAAAGAATTAATTGATTAATAAATATATTTTTTATTGTACGGATAAGTCGCGACTTGTCCCTATCAAAAAATTATCTAAATTTGCACCTCCAAAGAAAGACCGATGATAGACAAGATAAAACAGCATATTGAAGAAGCTAAAGCATTCAACGAGAAAAACAAAGAATCGTTAGAGCAATTTCGAATCAAATATTTAGGAAGTAAAGGATTGCTAAAAGAACTTTTCACTGAGTTTAAAAACATTCCAAACGACCAAAAGAAAGACTTCGGACAAGTAATTAATACTTTAAAAGCAGTAGCTGAAGAACGTGTAAAAACCATTCAAGACGAGCTAGAAAGCAAAGAAGAAGTAAAAGGTTTATATGGCGATTTATCACGTCCAGGTGAGCCTATGGTTATTGGTTCGCGTCATCCAATTTCATTGGTAAAAAATCAAATTATTGATATCTTTTCAACTATCGGATTCAACGTTTCTGAAGGTCCAGAAATTGAAGACGATTGGCATAATTTCACTGCATTAAACTTGCCTGAATACCATCCTGCAAGAGACATGCAAGACACCTTTTTCATTCAAACTAATCCTGATGTTTTGTTGCGTACGCACACTTCATCGGTGCAAGTGCGTTATATGGAAAACAACAAACCACCAATTCGTACGATTTCTCCAGGAAGAGTTTTCCGTAACGAAGCGGTTTCTTCGCGTTCACACTGTATTTTCCATCAAGTGGAAGGATTATATATTGACAAAGATGTTTCGTTTGCCGATTTAAAACAAACGTTGCTTTATTTCACTAAAGAAATGTTTGGAAAATCTAAAATTCGATTACGTCCGAGTTACTTTCCGTTTACAGAACCAAGTGCCGAAATTGATATTTATTGGGGTTTAAAAACCGAAACTGATTATAGAATCACAAAAGGAACAGGTTGGTTAGAAATTGGAGGTTGTGGAATGGTTGATCCAAATGTTCTAAAAAATTGCGGCATCAATCCAGATGAATTCTCAGGTTTCGCCTTCGGAATGGGAATCGAACGTATTGCAATGTTATTACATCAAATTGGCGACATCAGAATGTTCTTTGAAAACGATATTCGTTTCTTGGAGCAATTTAAATCAAGTATATAGTTTTCGCCACAAAGACACTAATTCACAAAGTTTTTTTTAAAAAAAAAGTTTTTGATTCTTGTATTTATCTTATTAAAAGAAATAATATTTACTAATTTACTAAATGTTGATATTATAAAATAAATCTTTGTGAATTAGTGTCTTAGCGGCAAATAAAAATCTTAGTTACTTTAAAAATGAAATCAGACATCACCATCCCAAAAGTAGAAAACGTATTCCTAGCAGCCATTCAAGAGTGGAGCGATGACTTTATGGAAAAAGTTTGGTATGTACATTTGATAAACGATTCTGACTTTAATTTAGATGGCGTTATGGTAGTTTCCAAAGCTTTTGGAACTCTTGATGGCGAAATGAAAAAAACGTCACTTTTACGTCATGCATTTGCAAATATTCCAGCTGTTTCGACAGTAAAAATTGAAATGTTAGAAACAAATGTACTTCGATTGAACAATGAGTTTATGGTAACTTATTTTATTGGAGATACATTATATGATAAAAAATTCATCTTCCGTGCTCAAACCATAACACCAGATTATGTTGAGGAAGTGCCGATTTTATTTGTTGATGGGGTTATTGTGAGATAGTTATTTCTTTTCAGAATTCTCACGTTTAGTCTTTTGTTTCCAATTGTAATATCCCAAGAGAAATATTCCTGTTATAAGATAAAAGAAAGCTCTTAAGTAAAAATTCGGATTCGATAATTGTTGCATAAAAGGTTTTTCTTTTAGCTCATATAAAGACATGAATAAAATCATAAAAACTCCCCAAAGTCCACCAGATTTAATTTGATATTTCCATCTTTCATTCATTTTAATCTAGTTTATCGGTTAGTTTTTTAAATACAGATTTTGCATCTTTTCCTTCATACAAAATTTCATAAACCGCATCAATTATTGGCGTTTTTGCTCCGTATTCTTGGTTAAGTTTATAAGCGCTTTTAACAGCATAATATCCTTCGGCAACCATGCTCATTTCCATCATAGCCGATTTTACGGTATAACCTTTTCCAATCATGTTTCCGAACATTCTATTTCTTGAAAAAACAGAATATCCAGTAACTAATAAATCGCCCAAATAAGCTGAATTATTAATATTACGTTTCATTTTATGTACTTTTCTAATGAATTTTTTCATCTCGCGAATGGCATTACTCATAATAACCGACTGAAAATTGTCACCATAACCTAAGCCATGAGCAATTCCAGCGGCAATGGCGTAAATGTTTTTCAACATTGCAGCATATTCAGTTCCGATAATATCATCTGAAATTTTTGTTTTGATGTAATTTCCGGCAAGAACTTTGGCTACAACTTTAGCTTTTTCTGAATCACCACAAGCAATTGTTAGATAGGAAAGTCTTTCTAAAGCAACTTCTTCTGCGTGACATGGCCCAGTAATTACACCAATATTTTCAAACGGAATGTCAAATTTTTTGTTGAAATGTTCGCCAACAATTAAGAACGTTTCTGGAACAATTCCTTTGATAGCAGAGAAGATTACTTTGTCTTTTAAGCTAACAGTAAGTTTTTCCAATTCAGCGCTTAAAAAAGCTGATGGAATGGCAAAAATGATATAATCTGCATAAGCTACAGCTTCATTAATATCAGATGTTAGCCTTAATTTGTTAATATCAAATTCTACCGAACTTAAATAATTCGGATTGTGTTTTTGAGTTTTTATATGGTCAATTGCTGATTGATTTCTCATGTACCAGGCAATTTCTTCTAGATTGACGCACAACATTTTTGCAATTGCAGTAGCCCAACTTCCGCCACCAATTACTGCAAACTTTGGATATTGATTCATTATTAGTTTGTTTGATAAACAAAAATACTGAAATTTATTTAAAGCAAAGTGATTGCTTTGGTTTAAGATTGTTTATCGAAGATTTCGTTAAAATTTAATTTAACTTAAAATTATGATTTTCAATACAATAACAAGTAATGATAGCCGTTATTAAACTATATGATTTCTGTTAGGTTGATTTCATTTGGTTTAGTTAGTTAAAAATTTTGTTTTGGGGTTTGAGAAAGGCGTTCAGGAAATATATCTTGAACGCCTTTTGATTTTTAATTAACCACGAAGACACAAAGTAGGCACAAAGGTCACTAAGAGTTTAATATTCTAATGACTTTTACTATTTACTCCTCACTAAAACTAATAACTCATCTCCACAATTTCACGGACTTTTTCTAAAGTGATATTTTGTTTTTCACCAAGACCTTTCCAACCTCTTTCTTCAAAACGATTTACAATAAAATCTGCTGTTTTTTCGATGTTTTCAGCGTTTTCAGAGATTTTGGTTTTCATTCCCATTGTGTGGAAAAATTCTATAGTTTTTTCAATGGCTTTATGCGCGATTTCATCAGTAGAATTTCCTGTAAGGTTCCAAACTCTTTCGCCATATTGTGCTAATTTCTCTTTTTTGGTTTCAAACATTACTTTATACAAATTCGGACCAATAATCGCTAATGTTCTGGCGTGATCGATTTCATATAAAGCCGTTAATTCGTGACCAATCATGTGGGTTGCCCAATCGCTCGGAACGCCTTTTTGAATCAATCCGTTTAACGCCATTGTTGCACTCCAAACAAAGTTAGATGCTAATTTGTAATCGCTCGGATTTTCTACAACATTAGGACCAACTTCGATTAACGTTTGCAAAATGCTTTCTGCAAATCTGTCTTGAAGAATTGCATCGTGTTTGTAAGTTAAATATTGTTCCATAACATGTGTAAACGCATCAACAACACCATTTTGCAATTGTTTTTTTGGTAACGAAGTAATCACGGTTGGATCTACAATAGAGAATTTTGGAAATAAAGCGCTTCCGCCCAAAGTCAGTTTTTCATGAGTAGCTTCAATGGTTACAACGGCACCAGAATTCATTTCTGAACCTGTTGCAGGTAATGTTAAAACTGTTCCAAATGGAATTACTTGAGACAAATCGGTAAACAGAATTCGTTTTCTTAAAATATCGGCTGCATCGCCTTCAAATTTTACCGCTGCCGAAATAAATTTTACGCCATCAATAACGCTTCCGCCACCAACGGCTAAAATAAAATCGATTTTTTGTTCGCGGATAATTTGAACCGCTTTCATCAAAGTTTCAAATCTTGGATTGGGTTCGATGCCACCAAATTCAACGATTTCAATCCCGAATTCTCGGGACTTTAAAGCTGAGGTTACGGCTTCGTGAACGCCATTTTTAAAGATACTTCCACCACCAAAAGCCAATAAAATTTTGGCGTCTTTTGGAACTAATGTAGCTAATTTTTCTGTTTGTCCTTTGCCAAAAACATAATTGACAGGATTGTATAATTCGAAGTTGTTCATTGTAACAAATATTTAGGGTACAAATTTACGAAACGATTGAACGAACAAGTGGTAAAGGAATGTTAAGTTTACTTCCTATAAAAATTATTATGATCCACATATTCCCAAACTTTCTCGGGTAATAACGGACGAATATTGTTTTTGTTTTTAATGCTTTCGCGAATAAAAGTTGATGAAATCTCAACAATTGGAGCATCAATTTTGTGAATTCTTGGATGACTTAATACTGAACTTGTTTCATCATCTGTTAATTCAGAAATTCTTGGATAAATATAAATATCATGATTTTCAAGAATATACTCGTAGTTTTTCCATTTGTGAAGCGAATTCAAATTGTCTTCGCCCATAATCAACGAAAATTCATGTTTTGGAAATTTATCTTTTAAATGTGCTAACGTATTTACCGTATAATTAGGTTGAGGTAATTTGAATTCAATATCAGAAGGTTTGATTTTTGGATAATCTTCTGTTGCCAAATTCACCAAATGTAAACGTTGGTAATCATCCAATAAGGTATTTTTCTGTTTGT
>CANCFZ010000131.1 GCA_947377425.1 Flavobacteriaceae bacterium | reverse complement strand
GTAGCGAAGATTAACGCTGCAATAACAAGTTTGATATTTCTGTGAAACATAGTATAAAATTTTAGATTGCAAAGGTAATAAAAGGTTTTTAAAATATTTTTAAAAAACTACTTGCAAGTAATAAAAACCTTTGTATATTTGCACTCGGTTTTAAAACGACCAATAACAACGATATTAATACAGGATTTTAAAGATAAATTAAAATGAGCAAAAGAACATTCCAACCATCGAAAAGAAAAAGAAGAAACAAACACGGATTTATGGACAGAATGGCTTCTGCAAATGGAAGAAAAGTCCTTGCACGTCGTAGAGCTAAAGGAAGACATAAATTGACTGTATCTTGCGAACCAAGACACAAAAAATAATGATTAGTTTCTAATCAATATCAAGCCGTTACTTTTATTAGTAGCGGCTTTTTTTTAAATCTGTTTATAAATTTTGATAAGTTTAAATTGTCATTTTTTTCAAAATTGAAGAAACAGATTATCTTTGAACAAACAACACACAACTAAAATACACAACACAATCTGAAACAAATTTAGATTAAATAACTAACTACAATGCCAAAAGACAATTCAATTAAATCGGTTTTAATTATAGGTTCAGGTCCAATCGTTATTGGGCAAGCTTGCGAATTTGACTACGCAGGTTCACAATCGGCACGTTCTATTCGTGAAGAAGGAATTGAAGTAATCCTAATCAATTCCAATCCAGCCACAATAATGACCGATCCAACAATGGCGGATCATGTTTATTTATTGCCATTAACAACCAAATCAATCATTCAAATTCTAAAAGAACATCCTCAAATTGATGCTGTTCTTCCAACAATGGGAGGTCAAACCGCTTTAAATTTATGTTTAGAAGCTGACGAAAAAGGAATTTGGGAAGATTTTGGTGTAAAATTAATAGGTGTCGATGTAAACGCAATTAACATTACCGAAGACAGAGAACAATTCAAACAATTATTAGAAAAAATAGGTGTTCCAACGGCTCCAGCAAAAACGGCAACTTCATTCTTAAAAGGAAAAGAAATTGCACAAGAATTTGGTTTTCCATTAGTAATTCGTCCATCGTTTACACTTGGTGGAACTGGCGCAGCATTTGTTCACACAAAAGAAGAATTTGACGAAAAACTAACCTACGGATTAGAAATGTCACCAATCCACGAAGTGCTAATCGACAAAGCATTAATAGGTTGGAAAGAATATGAATTAGAACTTCTAAGAGATAAAAATGATAATGTAGTAATCATTTGTTCGATAGAAAATATGGATCCAATGGGAATTCATACAGGCGATTCGATTACAGTGGCGCCTGCAATGACTTTATCGGATACAACTTTCCAGAAAATGCGTGATATGGCGATTTTGATGATGCGTTCCATCGGAAATTTTGCTGGCGGTTGTAACGTGCAATTCGCAGTTTCTCCAGATGAAAAAGAAGATATTGTTGCTATCGAAATCAATCCGAGAGTTTCACGTTCTTCTGCTTTAGCATCAAAAGCTACAGGTTATCCAATTGCGAAAATCGCTTCGAAATTGGCTCTAGGATATCACTTAGACGAACTTCAAAATCAAATTACTAAATCAACGTCAGCTTTATTCGAGCCAACTTTAGATTATGTAATCGTAAAAATACCAAGATGGAATTTTGATAAATTTGAGGGTGCTGATAGAACTTTGGGACTTCAAATGAAATCTGTTGGTGAAGTTATGGGAATTGGGCGTTCGTTTCAAGAGGCACTTCATAAAGCCACTCAGTCGCTTGAAATTAAGCGAAATGGGCTAGGAGCAGACGGAAAAGGTTATAAAAACTACGAACAAATTATAGAAAAACTAACGTTCGCAAGTTGGGACAGAGTTTTTGTGATTTATGATGCGATTCAAATGGGAATTCCGCTGAGTAGAATTCATGAAATCACTAAAATCGATATGTGGTTTTTGAAACAATATGAAGAATTATATTCGTTAGAAAAAGAAATTTCAACCTATAAATTAGATAATTTACCAAAAGAACTATTGCTTGAAGCTAAGCAAAAAGGGTATGGAGACAGACAAATTGCGCACATGTTGGGTTGTTTAGAAAGTCAGGTTTATAAATTGCGTGATGATATGAACATCAAACGCGTTTATAAATTAGTTGATACTTGTGCAGCCGAATTTAAAGCGCAAACGCCTTATTATTACTCGACTTTTGAAGCTGAAATTCAAACTGCAACAGGAGAACGATATGTTCATAACGAAAGTATAGTAACCAATAAAAAGAAAGTTGTAGTTCTTGGTTCGGGTCCAAATAGAATTGGGCAAGGAATTGAGTTTGATTATTCCTGCGTTCATGGCGTTTTGGCTGCCAAAGAATGTGGTTATGAAACCATCATGATTAATTGCAACCCTGAAACGGTTTCTACCGATTTTGACACCGCCGATAAATTGTATTTTGAACCAGTATTTTGGGAACATATTTACGACATCATTCGTCACGAAAAACCAGAAGGTGTAATTGTGCAACTTGGTGGGCAAACGGCTTTGAAATTGGCGGAAAAACTATCCAAATACGGAATTAAAATTCTAGGAACTTCTTTTGATGCTTTAGATTTAGCCGAAGATAGAGGACGCTTTTCAGAATTATTAACGGATTTAAAAATACCGTTTCCACAATTTGGTATTGCAGAAAACGCCGATCAAGCAAGTGCTTTGGCAGATGTTTTGGACTTTCCATTGTTAGTTCGTCCTTCTTATGTTTTGGGCGGACAAGGAATGAAAATCGTTATTAATAAGCAAGAATTAGAAGAACATGTAATTGATTTGTTGAAAAACATTCCAGGAAACAAATTGTTGTTAGACCATTATTTGGATGGCGCCATTGAAGCTGAAGCCGATGCCATTTGCGATGGAGAAAATGTATATATCATTGGAATTATGGAACATATTGAACCTTGCGGAATTCATTCGGGAGATTCAAACGCAACTTTGCCACCATTTAATTTGGGTGAATTTGTGATGCAACAAATAAAAGATCATACTAAAAAAATTGCTTTAGCATTGCGAACGGTTGGTTTAATCAATATTCAATTTGCTATTAAAGACGATACGGTTTATATTATTGAAGCCAATCCAAGAGCGTCTAGAACGGTGCCGTTTATTGCAAAAGCTTATGGCGAACCGTATGTGAATTATGCCACTAAAGTAATGTTGGGTGAAAATAAAGTTACCGATTTTACATTCAATCCGCAATTGAAAGGATATGCCATCAAACAACCTGTGTTTTCGTTTAGTAAATTTAAAGATGTAAACAAAGCCCTTGGACCCGAAATGAAATCAACTGGAGAAAGTATTTTGTTTATTGATGATTTAAAAGACGATCAGTTTTATGAATTGTATTCTCGAAGAAAAATGTATTTGAGTAAGTAAGTAGTTAAGTTAAAGTAAGTTTATTACATTTGATAAAATTCTATCAAATGAAAAAACACTACTTTTTCAGTTTTAAAAATTACATACTAGGTTCGTTTTTATTATTTGTGATTCAGGTCAATTCACAGACATTTACCGATAGTAATTTGCCCATAGTTATTGTAACGACCGATATAAATCCAGCAACAAGTCTTCCGTATGACATTGTGGACAGTCCAGTTGTATTGGGTTCAATGAAGATAATTAAACACGTTGATGGTTCTAGAAACTATGTTTCCGATCAAAATACTACAACTTATTTGAATTATAATGGACGATTGAGCATCCAAATTCGTGGTTCATCTTCTCAATCTACACCTAAAAAAGGATATGGTTTAACTACTTTATTGGCAGATAATACTAATAACAACAATGTGAGTTTACTTGGAATGCCTTCTGAAAATGATTGGATTTTGAATGGTTTAGCCTTTGATCCATCATTAATTCGGGATTATTTAGCTTACAACATTTCTCGACAAATGGGAAATTATGCAACCAGAACCCAATATTGTGAGGTTGTCATAAATGGAGAATATATGGGACTTTATTTGCTTGAAGAAAAAATAAAATCTGATTCTAATAGAGTTAATGTTCTGAAAATTGCAACAACCGACATTTCTGGCGACAATCTAACAGGCGGATACATTACCAAAGCAGATAAAACTACTGGAGGTGATCCTGTTGCTTGGACAACAATTCCTTATGCTGGAAATAATGTGGATTATATTCACGATTTGCCAAAACCAACCAATGTAACTACCGAACAAGACACCTATATTCAGGGACAATTTTCAAATTTTCAAACTGCTATAACCGGCAATAATTCGAGCTTGTCTAATGGTTATCCAACTATTATTGATGTTCCTACGTTTGTTGATTTTATGCTTTCAAATGAATTTGCCGCTAATGTTGACGGGTATCAATTGAGTACTTATTTTCATAAAGATAGAAATGGAAAATTGCGAGCAGGTCCTATTTGGGATTTTAATTTAACACTCGGAAATGACTTGTTTTTTTGGGGATATGATAGAAGTAAAACCAATACTTGGCAATTTGGAAATGATGATAATGAAGGTTCTATGTTTTGGATGGATTTGTATAATAATTCAAATTTTAGATGTTATTTGTCTAAACGGTTTCATGAATTGACACAAACAGGTCAGCCCATGAATGCTGCTTTTTTGAATACTTTTATTGACAATACCATTACTTTAATCAGCGAAGCAATGGTTAGAGAAAATCAAAAATGGAGTACAATCCCTAATAATGCTCTTGAAATTGCAACTCTAAAAACATTTATTTCAAATAGAATTTCGTGGATGACCAATCAGTTAGGAAGCTTTAGTGCTTGTTCTAATGTTGTGGTTCCACCACTTGTTATTACTAAAGTTAATTATAATCCGGCAACTTCTACAAACTTTCCCATTAGTAACGACCAAGAATTTATTGAAATAACTAATACAGGTTCGGCATCAGTCAATCTTTCGGGAATCTATTTTAAAGAGCTTGGATTAACGTATCAATTTCCATATAATTCAACTATTTCTGGAAATTCAAGTTTGTATTTGGCTTCTAATTCAACTGTTTTTCAATCTCAAAATGGTTTTGCCTCTTTTGGGCAATATACTAGAAACTTATCCAATAAATCGCAGAAAATTGTTCTTGTAGATGCTTTTGGAAATCTAATTGATACGGTAGAATATTTTGATGCTGCTCCTTGGCCAACAGCACCCGATGGAAATGGTAGTTATTTACAATTAATTAGCACGAGTTTAGATAATAATTTGGCATCGAGTTGGGTGGCAAGCAATACGGTTTTGGACGCTAAAGGATTTAATTATAATGACTCTTTATCAGTAATTTATCCTAATCCAGCAACCCATTTTTTAACGATTAAAACTCAATTAAATATTGAAAAAATAGAGATTTTTGATGTTTATGGAAAGTTAATAACTACTATAGCTGGTAACGCTAATGAAATTTCAACTGATGTTTCCAATTTTTCAAATGGAATTTATTTTATAAAAATTTATAGTGAGTTTGGAGTTAAAATGGAGAAACTAATTAAAAATTAATTTCTATTAAAATAGTTATTTACCTTAAATAAAAACCCAATTTTACCGACAAACGTCACTGGTGGTGTGGTTTAAAGAGTATTTTTTACTTTAAACGATTTTTGAATAGTTACTGAAATTGTTTTGATAATTTTGATTTAAGATTTTACAATTAGTCATTATTATTGATATGAAAAATATATTCAACTCTCTTTACAGACAAGATTACTTAGCAGGTTACGAAGCTGGATTAGATCCTTTTGTGTTTGCTAATGCAATGATGAATAATGAGGCTTTTAATTTTGGTTTTCTTTCAGGAAGACAAGATTATGAAAGTATGAACGGACGAATTATTGACGGAATTCCTGAGCGAATTGTAACCAAAAAAATATTGGAAGATTTTTTACTTGCAGGATTATTAGGATTAAGCGTTGATACTGATTATTACTCAACTAATCAGCTTAATGTATTGGCAAAATGGTACCAAAGTGGCATTGAAAAATACGATCCAAACGAAAGCAACTATCTTTTAGATTTAATGGAAGATTATGGAATTGAAATGTCTGAGAAATTTTATTTTTAGTGTTACTAAAATAATTGCAGAATCATTTACTTTCTCCTAACATAAATGTGTTTAATATTGTTTTTGCCGCTATCGCGTTTATCAATTTCAAATTTATTCATACTTTCAATAAAGGCTAGCATTTTTGGAAATCCGTAGTTTCTTGGATCGAAATCTGGTTTCTTTTTGAGCATTAAATTTCCGAGATCGCCCAAAAATGCCCAACCATTTTCGTCTTCTAAATCGTCTATGCTATCAGCAAATAGCTTGATTATCTTTGGATCAATTTTGCTGATGGCATTGTTGTTAGGTATTTTTGAATTTTTGGATGTTTTTTTGTTTGAACTGTCTGTTTGAATTTCTAAATCGGGTTTCTTTAGAATTTCTATGTAAATGAATTTATCACAGGCAGTTATGAAAGGTGTAAGCGTTTTTTTCTCACCAATACCAATAACTTTCATGCCTGCCTCACGAAGTCTAGTTGCCAATCGAATAAAATCGGAATCACTTGAAACTATGCAAAAGCCATCTACTTTTCCAGTGTAAAGGATGTCCATTGCATCAATAATTAATGCGCTATCACTAGCGTTTTTACCTGTAGAATAGCTGTATTGTTGAATAGGTGTGATGGCGTTTTCAAGTAGTACATTTTTCCATCCAGAAACTGTTGGTTTGGTCCAATCGGCATAAATTCGTTTGAAAGTAGGTGTGCCATATTTGGCAATTTCTTCAAACATTTCTTTTAC
>CANCFZ010000130.1 GCA_947377425.1 Flavobacteriaceae bacterium | reverse complement strand
GTTTCTAATGAAACTGTAAATTGTGTTAAAGCTTTCAATAATGATTTTGTTGTAACAATACTATCTTTAAATACGTTATAAAACAATCCTTTATATTTTTTAGAATGATTTAACTTTCCTAAAACGTTAACCAAAGTATTATCCATTTCTAAAGGATTGGTAATTGGATTGATAGGTTGCACTTCTAAATTAAGGACTCCTCCATCCCAATGAAATAGCTTTGTCCAAGCCAAATTCATTAATGGCATGGCATTTCGAGTTCCAATTCGTCCTTCTATTCCGTGACTTAAAGCATGATCGGTATGTGCAAATCCAGTATACTGCAAATGACAACTGGCACAAGAAATTGTGCTATCTTTTGAAATAATGGGGTCATAAAATAATTTTCTTCCTAATTCAAATCCCTTGTCCGTTACTTCATTCTTTTTAAAATCGTAAACAGGTTTTGGCCATCCTTTTGGAACAAAAAATGTTGCATAAGAAATACTGTTTTCTACTCTTGTCAAAGAAAAGAACAAAAAGCTCAACAGCAATAAAGTCAATATGGTTACTCCTTTTTTTCTCAAATCACAATTTACTTTTAATCCATTGTTTGAAGTTGTCCCCTAAAAAATATTCTACAACCAAATGATTCTGATTTTGGTGTAGAAACCTCTTTATTTTGTAACAATTCATCTACAGCATCAATCAAAAAATGATGTTTTGCTTTTTCTGGTTCACCTGCATTATCATCAATAGCTCCTTGATATTTTATAACATTCTTACCCGATTTATTTTTCCAAATTACATAAGCTTGTGGTGTATGCGTAGCTTTAAACTCTTTTGCAATATTTTGTTTTTTATCTTGCAAATATGGAAAAGTAAATTGCTCTTTCTTTGTTTTCTTTTGCATTAGTTTGAAGGACTCTTCAGCATAAGCCAAAGTATCCATTGAATTTATTGCTAAAACTGGTACTCCCATTTTTTTATATTTAGCATCCATTTGATTCAATCTTTGCGAATAAAACTTTGCCATCGGACATTTGTTACAGGTGAAAATTACAATAAATCCTTTAGCTTCTTTATAATCTGAAAGTGAAACCCATTCGTTATTAGTGGCATTTTTTAATTTAAAATTTGTAACAATTTTACCTTTATCGATAAAAGTATAACTACAAAAAACAAATACAAATGCAACAGTAGAAAAAAAAAACAATACTTTTTTCATAGTTTATTTTTTTATGAATTTTTTAGTTGTCACACTTTTAGTTTGTTTATCCATCATTTGAAAGGTATAAACTCCAGCTTCTAATGATGAAATATCTATTCCATTTTTCCATTCTGGTTGTGGTAGCATCATAACAACTCTACCTTGTATTGTTGAAATTGTTACATAATAAATCTCTGCTGAAGTATCTTTTAAATTAACAAACAATCTATCATTTGCTGGATTTGGATACAAACTAAATGCAGTTGACGGAGCTTCTTCTTGATTATTTGCCATAGTTCCTGCAACTATAAATTGTCCCATCATTCCGCCATCTTCATGACCTCCAAAATGACAATGATACATATAGGGATGATTGATATCTGAATCTGCAAAGTCATCAAATTTTGCTACAAAAGTTACCGACTCGTTTTTAGGTAAATAAAAAGTATCTTTCCATCCCGACTCGTGCGTTCCAACAGCGGTTGCGCTTCCGTTTCGAGCTACAATTTTAAACTCTATATCATGAATGTGAAAAGAATGCCCGAAAACATTACTGTTAGTAACAGTCCATTTTTCAATATCATTAAGGTTTACTGTTTTGTTTATAGTTGCTAAAACAAAGGAAGTATTATCAAAATTAAAAGGAACACTTGCAGGACCAGGATTTCCATTAGTAACAGCTACGGCACGAGTTACGGTTGCATCTGCTGCTGTCCAATAGGTGTTATTTGCTAATGTAGTTGGCACAACAGTTATTGGTGTAGTAGCAGTTGTTGTTGCTGCCACATTAATATGTAAAACATTAAAATCAACATTATTCAACAAACTTCCAAAATCTCCAGTAGTATTTGGTTCTCCTCCAGGAAAACCGAAAGTTTGACCCGAATTATAAGCCTTCAAATCAATACTTGAACCAACACTATCATTTCCTAAATTAACCATAATCTCGACACGCTCACCAACCATCAACTTCACTCTAGTAACCGCTACTGGAGCATTTAAAAGTCCTCCATCATTTCCTATTATGTAGAAGGTTCTATTATCACTAAATCCTAAATTATAACCTCTTTCAATTTCTGCATTTAAAATTCGCATTCTTACATATTGCTTTGGTAAACTAATCTGTGCATTAGGAGTTCCGTTAGATAGCATATAATCACCATAAACACGAGTGGAACTTACAAAGGTATTGGTAGTAGTATTATAACTTCTACTAGTTAGTGCAAGTACAATATCGTCTACACCATAGGTTCTTGGTAAAGCTAAAGCCGATTCAATTGGGTCTTTTACAATGATAAAACCTCCAATTCCTTTTGTCAATTGGGCTTGTGTCGTTTGATGTAAATGTGGATGATACCATAAGGTAGAAGCTTGATTCATTACCGTCCAATAGGGTTGCCATAAGGTTCCTTGGGGAATGATTTGATGAGGACCTCCATCCATTACAGAAGGTAAATGCATTCCGTGCCAATGCAATGTAGTCGATTCATTCAAGTTATTAGTAACATTCATGTGAACCAAATCTCCTTTGTTGATGAATAAAGTAGGACCCCAAAAACTTTCATTATTAATAGCACCCGTTATAGTTTGATTTCCAGTAACCAATTGTTTGGTAGTTTCATGAATATTCAAATTAAATGTTGTTCCTGTCAATGCTTCTGGCATTGGCATAGTATTGTATTGTGCTCTAATACCGTGGCTAATCAAAAGGACAAGCAACATTAATTGTAATTTGTTTTTCATATTGAATTGTATTGTCATTGGTTAGTCAATTATTTATTGTGTTATTTTAAACATATTTTTATACAACTCAGACATCGCAATAGCCTTTGCTCCTGGAATCATAATGGAATTAGTTTCATTTAAAGAAATTTCATTCAACCACTTACTCAAATCCATTTTTAGATGTAGTGTTGTGGCATTATCTGGAACACTAAAACTTACTTCTTGCAACGCATTTTGATTGGGTAAATAACCTCCAATATGAAATTGAAAGTCTTTTTTTAAAGTTTGACAACTGTTGCTTTTTCCTTCTAATTTCATATTAGTATATCCAGTATTCCAAGCCCAATACATTCCTAATGATGGATCTAAATCGCCATATAAATTTCCTGAAACAGTAGTTAAACTATCAATTCCAATGTTGAATTGTATTTTTTTAATCTTTAAATCTGGTGTTTTTTTCAACTGAAATTGCAACGTATTTAATTCTTCTATATCAATCAAATGAACACTTTTAGGCTCTTTATATTCAGTACCATTTTCATATTCTAAAACCACATTTGAAATATAAAATTTTAATGTTGTTATTGAAATTGTATCTTTTTTTAAAGTGATGTATTTAGCTTTATTCAAAACCAAATCTTCCTTATCAAATCTTGGTTCAATAACAAATTGAATGTCTTTTTTTTCTACTTTAATTTGAAATGAAAGACATAACAACACAATCATTATACTTAAAAAAAATGCTATCCTTCTAAACATAATTATGGTCTTGGCGGCGGCGGTCCATCTTCTCCTTCTCTTCTTGGCGGCGGCCCTTGTCCTTCTCTTGGTGGTGCCATCATGCGAGCTGCATCTTTTATGATTTCATCAAATTTTTGCTTTTGCTTTTCATCACAAAGTGCTCTTACTTTTTGAAAATGATAAAACGTAGACAACTCTTCTTTTTCTTTGATTAAAATAATGTCGTGCGCAGCTTTGCTAACCGTTACTGAATCTACATTAGGGTTTTTCAATAAATCAAAATAAGCATCATGATTTTCTTTATTAGATTCTTTCAAAGCTTCTATTTCGGTTCTATGAGCTTTTTTTAGAGCTGCAAATTGCTCTCTTTGTTTAGCCGTAAACTGTAATTCTTTTGCTAAAAAATCTCTAACAGCATCTCTTTTGGGAGGTTTGTTAAACCACATAAATGAAATCGTACTTAAATTGATAAGCAATAAGAGTACAATTACAATTTTTAAAAATTTAGAATTGTTCATACTTGTTTGTTTTAATAATCACTTGAAAAATATTCTTTATAAATAACATTCGTACCTTCATTTGAAGATACATTTTTCGATTTTTTAGAATATTCTGTTATCGAAATCAAGTTGATGCCCAACAAAACTATTACACTAGCTGCAATTGCCCATTTTTGAATAGCACTCAATCTTATTTCTTTTTGTTTTGAATTGTTCACTAAAGAAGAACTCAAAGACAAAGGAACTTCTACTCTTTGGATATCATCCAATGAATTTAAAGTTTCTTCGATCCAATTTTCTTTTGTGTTCATGTTATTATAGATGTTATTTGTTTTAAAAACTTGCGGTTACTTTTCATTTTCTTCATAATAAATGGCCAAATGTTTCTTCAAATTCTGTTTTCCTCTAAAAAGCAAGGATTCAACAGCAGATAGAGATAATTCCATTATTTCAGCTATTTCATTATAACTGACTTGTTCTATCTTATGCAGAATATAAGCTGTTCGTTGTTGTTCAGGCAGTAAATCAATAGCTTTAAATACTACTTTAGAACGCTCCTGATTTTCTAATAGAATTCCTGGATGAATGAAATCGGAATGATTTTCTATAGCTCGTTCGCCATCAGAAGAAAAAATCGACTTAAAGATTCCCGAACGTTTCTTCCTGTTTTTCTTTCGAATAAACTCCAAACATTTATTAACTGTTATTCGATAAATCCATGTAGAAAGTGAAGACTCTTCCTTGAATTCTTTAATATTCAAATGAATTGTAATGAAAATTTCTTGTGTTACATCTTCGGCATCTTCCATATTTTGAAGCATCCCAATGCAAGTATTGTACACCCTTTTGGAAAATAAATCTACCAAAATTTGGAACGCATTTTGATCGTTCTGTCTTAATCTTGATATAAATTCTTTTTCTTCCAAATGCAGATTTTTAATTTTAGATGTCGTTTTGATAATTAACTTGCGTTGCTTTTTGAACCATTAAAAAATTAAGTTACATTAAGAATAATTTTTAATGTTGTAAATCTATTCCAAATATAATGTTAAAAAAACAACTACATCAAATTTGTGATTTGTTGAACCATAATTCTCATTCGAGAAATGATTACCTTTGCGAAAATTGATTTTTTGTTATGATTCCAAAAGATATTACTACACTCGAACCAAAGAAAAACATATTAATAAAAGGAGCTGCCATTCACAATTTAAGAAATTTGGATGTAGCTATCCCTCGAAATAAACTTGTAGTGATTACTGGGCTTTCGGGTTCTGGAAAATCATCATTAGCTTTCGATACTTTGTATGCCGAAGGACAACGCCGTTATGTAGAAAGTCTATCATCGTATGCACGTCAATTCTTGGGGCGATTGGACAAACCTAAAGTTGAATACATCAAAGGAATCGCTCCTGCAATAGCTATTGAGCAAAAGGTAAATACTACCAATGCGCGTTCAACTGTTGGAACCTCAACCGAAATATATGATTATTTAAAATTACTTTTCGCTCGAATTGGAAAAACTATTTCACCAGTATCCGGTAACGAAGTAAAAAAAGACACTGTTTCAGATGTCATCAACAAAGTAAAAACTTTTGAATTAGACAGTCGCTGGTTACTTTTATCACCTATTTATTTAGAAGAAGGCAGAAAATTAGAAGACAAACTAAAAGTACTCTTGCAACAAGGTTTTGCGAGAATTTTGGTTGATAACGAAATGATTCGCCTTGATGCATTAGACCAAGCCAAAACAAAACTTACTCTAAAAAACACCTTATTAATCATTGATAGAATTGTTGTTAAAGAAGAGGAAGACTTTTTTAATCGATTATCTGATGCTATTCAAACGGCTTTCTTTGAAGGAAAAGGTGTTTGTTTTTTACAAGATTTAAAAGACAATTCGCGATTAGAATTCAGTGCTAATTTTGAATTAGATGGCATGACATTCTTAGAACCCAATGTGCATTTGTTTAGTTTTAACAATCCGTATGGCGCTTGCCCAACTTGTGAAGGCTACGGAAATATCATTGGAATTGACGATGAATTGGTAATTCCGAATACTGCTCTTTCTATATTTGAAAATGCCATTTATCCTTGGCGTGGTGAAAGCATGGGTTGGTATCGTGACGAATTGGTAAACAAAGCCTACAAATTTGATTTTCCTATTCACAAACCGTATTTTGAACTTACCGAAGCTCAAAAAGAATTGATTTGGAAAGGAAATCAATACTTTCAAGGTTTGAATGATTTCTTTAAAGAATTAGAAGAAAAGAATTATAAAATACAAAACCGTGTAATGCTATCGCGGTACCGTGGCAAAACCAAATGCAACGTTTGTAAAGGAAAACGACTTCGTGTAGAAGCCAATTACATTCAAGTTGGAGGCAAAACAATTTCTGATTTAGTAGATTTATCTATCAAACGCTTGATTCCGTTTTTTTCTGATTTGAAATTGTCTGAATATGACACTACGGTTTCTAAACGATTATTAATCGAAATCAACAGCCGATTGGCTTTTTTAAGCAATGTAGGTTTAGAATATTTATCATTAAACCGAAATTCGGCAACACTTTCGGGCGGAGAATCGCAACGTATCAACTTGGCAACTTCATTAGGAAGCAGTTTGGTAGGTTCTATGTATATTTTAGACGAGCCAAGTATTGGTTTGCATCCAAAAGATACCGAATTATTGATCGAAGTACTTAAAAA